>CAYZKE010000026.1:0-15218 GCA_964478505.1 uncultured Loktanella sp. | reverse complement strand
TCGGTGCGTGTTGCTGATGGGCGTGACGGTGCCATGTCGAGCAGCATGAGGCGGCGTGTGCGTCTTGTGCAGAGCAAGCGACCGCGCCGCGCAAAGCGGCCTGTAACAGCGTGCAAATCGGATGGGGATCCTTCCAAACGCGCGGCTCATATCGAAGCACCGAAGTGAGCATCTTGGCGATCGCGCCCGGCCCCCGACCCATGCATCTGGTAGCGTCGCCTGAGAATGCATGTTTGGAACTTTGATCGCGCGCCATGAGCTGGTTTCGGAGGACTGCGGAAGACAACAGGAAGAAGGGCAAGATAAAAGCGCCTGCCACGAATGCCGCAAGTCACTGACGTGACTGGCGTTTTCGCGTGCATGCAAATCGGTCGTGTGCAGGTTTCCTGCAATTTCGCAGTGTTTTCAGACCGCTGGTATGCACACTGCGGAAACCTGCTCTTGGCAGCTACTCCGTAGACGAGGCGACGAGTCCGAGCATCAAGAGTTGGTATCTTGCGCCCAACAATGGGAGCGCAAGATAAAAGAGGTGCGGCAACACGTGCCTAGGTGTCTGATGTTGATGAAGAAAGCGCACGGCAACCCTCCAAACCTTGCCGCTTAAGGGCACCTAAATATCTGATTTGGCGTTGAATTTGACGCCGCAAAAAGCGCCCGTGGGGAATGTGCCGCTGAATTATTCCCGCGAATTCAGGGCCTTAACCGTATAGTCGCCGCATCACATAATGGGATGCGGCTGAATAAAGTCAGTCACCACAACCAGTTGCGGGCCGAATGCGGCAACCCTTTTATCTCGCGCTCCATTGATGCGCTGTTTCCGGGCCTCGTCCCATCACCATAATTCAGTGAAAGCTAGCTTGAAAGCTGGTCGCCGTGAGCGACACATGCGCATCAAGCGGTGGGCGCAACTCGAAAGCCTTGGGCGTTCGAGCGAAGTTCCAAAGGCGAAACAAGCACCATTCCTCGCGCCGCTGATCTGCCACTGCAAGTTCATTGCGCGAGATATGGAACGGTGTGCGTTCCCAGCCTTTTGTGGTTTTGACCTCGATCAGGCGCTGCCGCCCGTCCGAATCGAAACTGGCGATATCGTAGCCCGCGCCATCCCCGTCTTCTTCCGAAACCCAGCAGATTCGCTGCGCCAAATCCTCCCGCCCCGCTGCAGTCAGCGTGTCACGCTCGTGCTTCAAGACGCGCTCTTCTCCGGCCTTGCCAAGGGCGCGGTTGCGTTCGTCCCGCGCGGCCACGTCGAATTTCTTGGCGATGTGGAGCATCTGCTCAAGCTCGTCCGGCGGCGGTTGGTTGGTCAACGTCGGTGCAGGCCCGACCCAGAGTTGCGCCGCTTCGGCCATGCCGTCAACAGGCCGGGAAGAAAGGGAACGATACGCCCAGTCTGGGTTCATCGCCAACCAGCGTGAGACGGCGTCGACCAGGCTGGTCTGGAAGTTGAACGCTGGTTTGTAGCCAGTGATCCAGACCTCACCGAGCCCTTTGAGAACGGCACTGATGTTCTGGTGTTTGAACTCGACCGACCCGTCCGAGCGGTCGTTGAGGTGCGTCATAAGCTGCCGTCGATGCTTCGCTTTGTTGTAGGGACGGCCTGCCACATCGTTAGCCAACATCGCGAAGTAGTCCGCGACGATCAGGTCATTCTCAGCATCTGTCCACGCTTGGCTCGGCATTGCGCCAGGCTAGTGGAAGGTCTGTCTGATGTCACCAAGACGCGAAAATTGGCTGTTTGCTTCCGCCTCGATGCTTCTTGACTGCAGTCCTACTGCGATGATGCCTTCACGATCTTCGCTTTCCCATTGCAGTCCGGGAAACGGACACACCCGAGGAAGGGTCCGAACCTGCCACGGCGTTCAATGAGCCATCCATCGTCGCAGCTGGGGCAGGCTTGCTGCGACGCATCGCATTCCGAACATTCCATCAGACTGCGTTTTGGGTCCCAGGTGGGCAGCCCTACGCCGCATTCTGGACATGCCGGCATACGGTTTCCGCACAGTTTCACATGTTCGCAGCGATACCACCCCGGCCCGTCCTGTCCGGGCATAAAAAGAAGGCGGCCCCCGCACTGCAGGCATGTATGCGTGCGTTCGGTCGCCTCAACCGGGCTGACGACTCCGTAATCCGGATCATTCATCAGTTCGGTAACGAAGACCGAAGGCCGCGCTTCTGACGCAAGGATTGTCACCGAACGCCGGGCGCGTGTCATCGCGACATACATGACGCGACGCTCTTCTGCGTTCTCGAATGGCTCTGCTTCCGGCGAGACGAGGCTTAGCAACGGATCGTCCACGATCATGAACGGGAACCCCATATGAGCCTTGTCGGCCCCCAGAATGACTACATGGTCCGCCTCCAGGCCTTTGGAGGCATGGATCGTCTTGAAACTTAGCGAAAGCGTCGGATGTTGCCGCCGCAGGCGCCTGAGGTCAGGTTCATTGAACCTGTATCGGCCAAGTAGGAGCACCGAAGGCATTTGGACGCCACCTGCGCAAGTCTCCGACAGAGAGGTGAGGGTTTTGTCGAGCACGTTTTCGGCGTTGTCGCGCCGGGTCCACGCAACCCGGATCGCAGGCTGGTCCGTTTCTCCTGCTGCGCGCACTGTCTTTGTGATCTGGGCTGGGTTGCGCAAGACGAAGCGTCGTGACGCAAGCGCGATCTTGTCCACCGAACGGAACGTGCGGCCAAGGTCAACGGTTCGGTGGATGCCGGTTGTGCCTGCGAACTGCCCCCCGAACTCGCGCCCGAAGTTCCGCATGATATGAATATCAGAACCGGCAAAGCGGTAGATCGATTGCCAATCATCCCCAACCGCAAAGACCTTCGCATCCGCGTGCTGCTTCTTGAGTGCCTTGATAAGACGCGCTCGTCCGGTCGAGATGTCCTGAAACTCGTCAACGAGAATGTGGCGAAACGGGCTGTTGTAACGTCCGCTTTCGACATGCGCAGTCGCCCGTATGACCATGTCCTCGAAATCGATGCGATCGCCTAAGCGGTTCTGATACTCTCGAAAGACCGCTCCGAATATCTTGAGGAAAGCCTCGGCCCTCTTTCCCATCTTCAGGGTAGATGCTTTGTCGGAGCAGTCATCGATCTGATAACCGCCGTTCTTGAAATGGCGAAGAAAGGTGCCGATCAGCGACGAGAATCCATCCACGACACCGACCTGTGTGACCTGATCATAAATCTCGATATCCAGGATCGGTCTCAAGGTGACGTTTGGCGCGAGCTTTTCGGCTAACGCGTCGAGCAACCGACCCTCCTCGCGCTCCCAACTATAGGTTTCGATCAAGACCGTCTCGTGTTCCGTATGGACCTTTCGCTTCCAGTCCATGCTGGCCAGGTATTCGTCTCGATCGACAAACGGCGCGGTTGTCAGCTCCTCGGTGCCATCCGAGGTTCGTCTCTTCCGCACCCCGAAGTGTTCGATATAGACACCGCTTTCGGTCAGGCGGAAATCCGGTGTGTAGACACGTCGCCCGGTCCCGGTCAGCTTGTGTTCATAGGTAGGTTCGTATTCGTAGGCGATGCCGTTCCGGTACAACCAGTTCGCGATGAGAAGTTCCTCGAAACTGTTGACCGTCTCTCCTTGGAGCGTCCGCAAATTCCGGCTTTCGACCTCGGAATACCATTCATGGGCGGACTTGTAGTCCCAAGGTGATGGGAAGTCGTCGAAGAACCCTGCAAACCAGCCGATCACGGTTTCTGCAACGTCGCTGACGCGGCTGACGATGTATCGCAGGATGTCCCGGATAAGCGATAGAAACGCCTTGTCGTCCGTTGCCGTCGGCGCAAGCGCGGGCTTTTCCCCTTCGACATCGCCTATGATCTCGTAGGCCAGCGCATGAAATGTGCGCGCGGCGATGGGCACGCCGCAACGGGCTTCGATCCGCTCGGACATCTCTGTAGCTGCGTCTCGTGCGAAGGCTAGGAGAAGCAGCTCTTCCGGAGACCTGATCCCGGCCTTAACGAGATAGGCTGCTTTCGCGGTGATGACGCTGGTCTTGCCCGATCCGGCCCCGGCTAGAACCAGCGTCGCATCCTCATCGACGACTACGGACAGACGTTGTTCGGGCGTCAATGGCATGGACTCGACGGTGTCGAGAAATTCCGTCCAACGGTCGAGCTGTGCATCGACAAAGCGCTCGATCGCGGCGTCGCGGGCTTTGGCAGGGTCAGCAGAGAAGGAAAGGATCGGGGCGATCCGACGCATCGTCTTTTCGCCAACAGCCTCGGCGTTGAGCTTGGACAAGACACGGTCAGTCAGGTCCAATGCCTCTCGTGCCAATGGTTCGATATGGAATGCTGACGGGTATCGCTCAGGCGCTTGGAGCTTCTCTAGAGATTGAAGGAGCCGCTGGATTCTCTCCTCTTCCTTGCCAAGTTCCCTAAGGTTGAATTTGGACCCCGCCTGCCCAACCGCTTCAGCAAATGAATTCGCAGCGGCCTTGCTGACGGCTGGAAGAATAATCTGCTTGCCACCGGCCAGATCAAGGGAAAAAGACGAAGAAAGCATCCCCCGCTTCGTCGCCGGTTTTGCGACGACTTCTTCGAAGCCGATGTTGGCTCGCTTGCCCCCACGCGCTGCAATACCACTGCCTTGTAAACTTAGCGCACGCGGAAGTCGGCGGCGCGGGTCACCAAGGAAAGCAAGTAAGGGCTGAGATTTCAATTCCATAGACGATAGTTTAAAGCGTTTTTTGACCGTTTGGCAGACTGCGTTCGAAGAAAAGAGTGTTCTGGTTCATCGATGAGCCCGATGCACTTGAACATTGTCCAAAGGTCTTGCTGTGAGTTAGAGCGGGCGGGAAGCGGACCTTCTCTGCGTTAGCAAACCGGATCAGTCTTAGTGAAAAAGCTGACATCCAACACGTTTGATTTAGCATCATGAAACCATCTTGTTTCGGGGACCAAGTTATCCTTGATTGATGGCGCTTCGAATGCGGGTGCTGTATCAAAAGACCAGCTCGCCCTTTCGAACAAACTAAAAAAATTGAGGCCATTAATGCCAGCGACCACACGCCAGACCGCCGGACCGGGCTTCAACTTCGAAGATCTAACTTCTGCTTGGCTAGTTTCTAAGATTTTGCTTGGGCAAAGGCTGCAAGGGGTCGGGACGGAAGGCGCTATCTTGCAGTCTCAGACTAGTTCCATGGGCTGGATAATCGATGACCTTTTGGTTTCGACCAAAGACGGGGCTAGTCATCTTGCAATCTCATGCAAGAGTAACGTTCAAGTTTCGCGCAATGGATTTCCGAAAGATTTTGTGGACCTCGCCTGGAAGCAATGGAAGACTGGCGGCGGCTCAATGCAAAGCAGCATAGACTGCTTGGGCCTTGTAACAAGGGGGAGGCATCCCGCATTCGATCCTGTTTGGGCAGATATTACTAACTGGGTGAAAAGCTCTGATGAAGAACTCGCCCTGTCCAGAATAAGAGCCACCAGCAAACACTCAAGAATTTTTGACAGTATCAAAAGCCCGAACGGTTCAGCTGTGGCAACAGATCATGAAACGCTTCGACTAGCACAGCGGCTATTAGTCGTGCCGCTGGATTTCCAGCTGGATCAGTCAACATCTGAGGCCGAGGCCATTAGCCGTTGCCGTCTGTTAATTCAAAGCGGCGCGCAACAGGACGCGGAAAATGTCTGGAAAGAACTAGTTCAGATTGCTGAGGAAACTCGGGTAGGCTCTGGTACAATTTCAATCAGTGAGATTTGGGATAGACTTCGCCCTAAGTATGATCTCAAAGATCGCCCCAATTTTGAAAGCTCTTGGGATTCGTTGAGAGCGTTATCCCGAGACAGTCAAGCCAGCATTCAAAGTGAGTTACCCTCCGGCCTTTCCTTACCACGTTCGGCAGCAAAGGATGCTCTTAGTGACCTAGTGGCAGCCCATCGAGTGACTGTGGTTGTCGGTGAGTCTGGAACAGGAAAATCAGCCCTTGTAAAAAATACGCTTGATGAGAAATTCCCCACCGCTAGTCAGATATGGCTTGGCCCTGAGCATGCCAAAGCACTCACCTCGGAAGTGGGACGCAGAAAAATGGGCGTCGTCCACGATCTGGCCAGTGTCCTTATGGCGGCACGAAGCCAAGCCAATGTATTGGTTTTGGATGCAATCGAAAAACTCGATCTGGATGCATTGTCTCGCACTAAGAAGCTCACCGATGAGCTCTTGAACCAGGCAAAACCTGAACCCAGGGACTTCTGGCGCATTGTGGTTGTCTGTCAGACAGAAGCTTGGCGCGAGCGGGTTCAAATGGAGTTGAAACAGTACTCTAAAGCCACGCTTCCCTTAGCAACGATTCAACCAGCTGAAGTCAAGGAAGCTCTTCGTTCTAGCGCTGAACTAAGATGGCTCTCGTTCCGAGAGGAAGCGGTTTCTGCTCTCACCAACCTAAAGACACTAAGCTGGGTAATGAGAGCGGCTGGGGTGTTTGATGAGGGTAATGACGAGCTAACTACACCCACTGCGTTTGTCGACGGTATCTGGCAATTTTGGACAGAAGGTCAAGTTGGTCCACAAAACCTTTTAGTCCGCCTTGCAGAGCGAGAGGCCAATTTCGAGCGTAGCTTTGCGATAAGTGAATTAGATGCCACCGATGCGCAAATTCTTCAGGAGAAGACTCAGTATTTACCCTTAAGAAAGAACCACCGAAACCGAATAGAGTTCGAACATGATCTTGCCGCTGAATGGGTTAGATTTCAAAGACTCAAGGAGATTTCGCACGATATCGAAAGCTGGTCACCGCTGGCGGAGAACCCGCTTTGGACTGGTTCTTTAAGGCTGCTGGGTCAGTTCTTGCTACGACAGCGAACAGAAGCGTCAAATGAATGGATCGAAGCTTTCACCCAACTAGAACGCCAAGGCGCTACCTTGGCAGCGGACATTCTCTTAGATTCGGTGTTCCTTGACCCACAAGCCACTAAGTTCCTGTTTGAAAACAAAACATTTCTATTCGAGAAAAATGGCAAATACCTGCAAAGACTACTTCAAAGGTTCCTGCAGGTAGCTACTGTTCCAGATGTACCCTCAGGAATAGCTGAAATTGATCAAGACCTCGAGCTCTACATGGAAGCGCAGCATCGCTTCCCTATACTCGCACACTGGCCGCCGATGGCATACTTTCTACATCAGAATATCGAACTTGTAGCAGACCTAGTGTCTCCAATCGTGGCACAGACATGCGCCACATGGTGCTCGAAGATGCCAAGGGAACTATCTGACGGCTCAGCCATGCCTTGGCGAAGAGAGTTTGCAGAGATTGCATTGGCAACAGCTCGATCACTTCAAGTAGATCAAGGCAAAGGCACAATTTATCTCGGAGACGGCGAGCGACCTATCTACAAAGCCGTGTTTGCCAGCGTATCCGACCTGCCGGACGAGGTTGCCGCTTGGGCATTGGAAGTCAGCCAACGAAGGGCAAAGGACCCTGATGTCACCCTTAGGATAGAACGTGCAAAGTCTGAACTGGCTCGAGAACGAGCAGAAAAAATAAAAACTGATCCAGAATATCGAAAGCGTGAAGCGGATCGCAGATCTCGTCGTGCCTCACTTCCCTCGTTAATAGACAGCTCGGAACCATTGCCACCATGGCCGTTGGGTCCACAAGATCGAATTGAAAACGATTTTCAGCATGTCGTACTACACGATGATGTGCTGTTGCCGATGATGTCTCAAGTCCCGGACATAGCTTCAGAGGTTTTGTTGGCGAACTTAATCGAAGCAAATCCACGACAAGAGTATTCAAGATCGGCATACCGTGACAACGTTGGGCTGAACTTTGATCACACCTATCCGACAATATTCTGGAAAAGCCCATTCTGGCGTTTTTTTCAGGTCCAACCGGCAAACGCATTGACCACATTGATCAAGCTCGTAAATTTTGCAACCGATCGTTGGTCTTACGCCTCGACTCTCGATGGAGATCGCGCTCCACCAAGCACCTCTTTAACCATGAAAGACGGTTCCACTAAAACGTTTATCGGAAACTGGGACCTGTATGATTGGTCGCACAAGAGCTCAACTTCGAATGGTCAGTTGCACTGTGCTTTGAATGCGCTTGAAAAGTGGCTCGTTGCTCAGCTTAAGAGCGACGCTGACATTGAAAAACAGATCGAGGAAATCTTCGAAACAAGCAATTCGCTCGCGCTCATTGGAGTACTTGTGAACGTGGGCAAACACACGCCTGAGCTTTTCTGCGGGGCGCTTCTCCCATTGGCTGGATGCGAGCGTGTGTTTCTGTTTGATGAGGGAAGATTGAAGAATTCCAGCTTCTTCGATGCGTTCACTTGGTCGAGTGCCGGCGAAGTCGCGTTTAATATGGCCCGAGACTGGGCTGCCGCGGCTTACAGGCAGAGAAACCTCGTCGAAGTTGTAGTGAGCCAGATGGCAAGGGATGAACGGTTTGCCTCTTCTGTAAAGGCTGCAACAGACAAATGGGTTGCACCAATAGATCAAAAGGCCAGCCTCGAACACCGAATACTAAAAGCTCAACTAGATCGAGCGAACTACACTTTTCCAACAGAAACTGATGACATCCATTTTGCTTTGCCAAGTGAACTGCTCGCAGATTTTGATGCATTTCAGAAGAATGGCGGTCTGCAGCTGGCTAAGCTAATGCTTGCGGATAACTGTCGGCGGGCTCTCGCCCAGCAGGCAGATTTACCTGATGCTGAAGCTTCTTATCTGTGGAAAATTCTGTGTGCTCCTGAGGTGAGCGCGGAACCAGACGATGAAGGGAGACAGCAACTCAACAAAGCGTCCGCCGCTGCAGTGCTAACGGTTTTAGGTTCTGCTTGGTTGCGACGAGATCCCGATAAGGAAATATTTATTACGGACTATTTGCAGCGGCAGGTCGAAACGATCGAAGACCCAACTTACTTCGAGCTGGATCGTTTTTATGATAATGATCAACGGCTTGAGTTCTTGGCACATTCTGTTTTTCACCTTTGGTGCAAACGCACCGACGAACTTGCAAAATGGGAAGCAGCCCTCCTTAAGGTTCTAGCTTCAGGTGATAACAAAGCCGCCGGAGTAATCGGGGCGCTTGCGTACCGTAATCGCCGGAAACTCGGTCAGTCTTGGTTCCGCATCGTCCAAATTGGAGTCCTATGGTCGGCGCTATCAATGCTTAAACCCGACCAGAACGACCGTGATGCAATGAAAGCACGTTGGAAGCGCTGGCGTGATTGGCTCTGTAAGCGAAAGGTCTCAGGGGTAGACAGTCAAATCTCGAGCATCGATTTTTCGGGCGTTTGGAGCCAGCAAAAAAAGCTGGAGAAAGAAAGATGGCGCAGAGCTTACGAAGCTAGAGAAAAACCCTGGACCAGAAACCCTGAAGAGCGATTGTCATTTGGTCTTGATACTCAATTTTTGTCCAGTTTTCTACATTGCCTGACGCAAACGGATACTGAACACGACGCAGAAACCTCCGCGATGGTCTCTGAAATACTACTGTCTTCGTTTCAATATCAGGCTGCCTATTGCAAGGAGCATATGGATGAGCGCGGAGAGTTTGGACTTCCGCCGCAGTTTGGCTACGACGTTATTCAAAAACTTGCGTTTGAATGCGCGCGAACTTCAGACGACCATGCAACGAGTATCTACAATGCCGTCTTGAGTCTGGGGCCCGCAGCTGATCACATAATTGACCATTTTTTGGGATCTTGGTTTATCCAGTTGCACAACCTGCAGGATACGAACGCGTTCTGCGCTCGCTGGAAGTCGATGATTCAGTTTGGCGTGGAAAGGCGATGGTCCGAAGGTGGAAGTTGGTATGATGAACAGAAACTTCTCCGAAAACTGCTCGGTTTTGAATATTCCTCCTCATTGCAGAACATTCCAGATTTTGCTGCCCAGCTTGAAGACCTATCCAGTCTTTACGAGACTTGGGCTACGAATAACCTCAGAAAGGACGAGGAAAACGTTTCTTGGTTTGCTTGCTTCCTTAAGTCAGATGCAGGTAGAGCCCTTCGAATTGATGGGCTCAAATGGCTTGCGGCAAGCCTAACGAATGGCGAAAAGGAGCAGTACTGGCGCGATAGTAGTGATACAGGTTCCAGCCTTGTTGATCTCATCGACAAGGCTTTTCGAGATCAAAAAACTACCTTCCAAACGGACCCCCAGGCGCGGCATGCGATCGTGAAGTTGAGCGCGCTTCTGGTCTCTAAGCAGATACCGGGTGCAATGTCTCTGCAACAGAAGATATCAACGCTTCGCTAGCTTTGCGTTTAGTCGTATTGCCCGCGAATGTAGCCATGATCAGGAACGGGCATTGAAACAACGATGCCATCGTCACGCCGAGATTTAATGGCTTCCGCGAATACGATAGTGTCTACAAAATAGAAAATCGCGGAGCGAGCGAGCTTCAGCGAGTCAAGCGTCAGACGCTCAAATTCGGTGATATCCTGATGGTCCACTGCGAGGGAAGGCGACTTGCGTTCTAGTTTGCCAAAATCATGAAGTACTGTGAACCGATGCGTGGATGCATTGCGGTAACTTTTGTGCGCCTCCAAGATTCCTAGCCCACGGCTGTGGTCGTTGGACATGTCATGAAAAATGTTGTGCAGCGCAACTAAGCCGAAATTGCCTGTGGCAAGACATTGAGCGATTTCTTTGTGGAGTCGAAACTCCCCCCCTTTTTCCTGCCTACCCCACAAGCCGGCAAAACTCACCTTATGTGCTTTGGGCATTCTCAAATAGCAAGCGATAGCCACGGCAATCTTGTCCAGTATGTCAAAGGCAATACGCTGTGCGCTGGTTAGTGCTGAATAGCGAACTCCGTAGAGCGAGTAGTCCAGTGTATCGGCATGGGTTGTCGTCTCTAGATACGGTGTATCGATGTCAAATTCGTGGGTTTGGAAGAAGACCTGGCGTGCGAAAGCAAAATCCGCTTTCATTACGTTCAGCATGGCGTAGATTTCAGGCACCCCATCTTCGTCCTCAAAGGTTCTTGTGATTTTTGGGATTGTTAGGACGTCAAATAGTCCCGACGCATAACCCGCCGAGCTACAGTACAGATACAGGGCCAGATCGTTTTCTGAGATGAAGCGAAGGTACGGTTCTTCGATAGTTTCTTGCGGATTGGGCGGGATCGAACCTGCTATCTCGATTTGTTTTTGCAGATATGGGACCCCAGTGTTGCCGGAGAAGGCGAGGAAAGTGTCTAAGTTCTGTTCCGCGTACCCACCCAATGCACGAAACCTCTCCGTGATCGTAGGCAGGTGCCCGTAGCTCTGATAGGTGTCCGGTTCGCTCTGGAAAAGCTGCGCGAGCTGTTGAAGCAAGGTCATTTCCTTGAGCATGGCGACGGCATTCCTTGGGTACATTCGCTGGGCAGCGCGGAAGTAGTCCAATGCTTCGATCCACCGCGAGGTATCTTGTAAGAGTGTCCCCATGTTAGTCAGCGCCTGTGAGGCTAAATCAATGGGGGTGTCCTTCGATCTAGCTGCATGACCAAAGAGAATTCTAGCCTGGAAATGGTCTTCGAACGATTGACCACAAAATGGTGAAGATGGCCCGTAGGTTAATCTCGCACGAGACTGCAGACCGTTCGCGAGGTTATAGGTTAAACCTGGGTCAGGTTTGGCATTTTTGCGCAATGCCTCCAGCGTTTTCACTCCCTTGTCGACCGTAGCAAGACTTTCTAAGCGCCCGCCGCAATCGATGAGAATAGCGGCTGCGGCAAAGGCTTCCGCCGGACTTTCTCCGAGTTCGGAAACCCGAGCCAACGCAGCAGATGGGTTTTCATCTGCGAGAGTAGTTAGCTCTTCAATCATTTGGGCATTGTTAGACATTCTTGGATTTCAAACTTCACTATCTTTGGGGTCTTGGACCACACCACGCGGTCGTGCCTAGCCAGTTTACTGGCTATGGTGGGCATTGTTAAAATCTGCTTTTGGGGGCGCTGCAATGCAGAGCACCAAGTCCGGGTCAATGTCGGCTCTGAGCCCAGCATACATCAGTAAGCTCCGCTAAAGCTGGTATGAAGGACATCATCCTCCTTAAGCACTTGATCAACCAAGTAGAGCGCTGCCCGGATTAGATCTGCGTTGCGATTGCCATCAGGATCGCCGCTCTTTCCTCCATGAAAGAGGTTGTTCCGGACCCCGTTTAGTGCGGCGATCAGCTCCTGAACGGATACAACCTCGCCACGATCCTGCCAGATCAAGTGGCCTTTTTCATCGACAATTTGCTTCTTGGGCGGGGCGTTTATGAGCACCTGAACTTCGTCTGCAAGTTTGATGCTCTGCCAGAAATCGGCACCAAGTCGATCGTTAGCGAAACGAACCCAATCCACCTCTGCTACTGCCCTTCGACCTGGAACAAAGAATCCTACGTCTTTGAGGGCGAATTCTAGACGCATCATAACTTTAAACAGGCGACTGGCCTCTTCAGAGACATCTTCTATTTTCGAGTAGTCCACCTCTGCGACGGTCATCTCATACATCCTTGTAAGACATCCGCCCCGGATCGGAATTTGAAGCGGATTCAGGCTCTAGAACACTAAGTGGATCACGAATGAACGCATTGCGAAAGCTGCAATGCGGCAATAGCAACTTTGGCGGACGTCTGTTTTGGGCCGAACGCCGGTTCTGAACGCTGCCCATCAGAGACGACCGCCTTGCTCGTCCATCTGACGTGCGCGAGACAGAATGCGCCGCACTTCGCTCCTTAAAGGGCGAAATTCGAACTTCTCGCCGAGGAGCACGCAAATCCCATGCTTTGGATCGACCAATTTGAAAATATGCCCGATTGAATCGTCGGTGAGCGCCTGATCGTCCACCAGCGGACTTGGGAAAAAGCACCCGGCGCGATCATCAAGAAGAAAGCGGTCAAGATCCTCATCAAAGTGTTCAAAGGCGTTTCGCAACCTGCGCCATTTCAGCGCTGATGTTTCATCCAGCGCAAAGGCATCACGCAGCCTAATCCCACGGGCGACTGTCAGTACGTTTTCCTTCTTCTTCATAGGCCAGAAAAAGCGAGATAGCGCTCCAGCATGGGTCAACGCTTCTTGAACGGTTGCGACGATCAAAGTGGGAGGAAGGTGAGCCGCGACCGCCTCATCGAAGCGCTCGAACGCCGCATCCGAACGCTCGGCCGCGTAGATTATCGATTGGATGTAGAATGCTTCGTATGCGGGATAGATGCCATGGTACTCCCTCGCAATCAGTGCCTCTCTCTCCTTCCGAACATCATCATCCAATTGCGCCATATTGATATTCCTAATGCTTGTTGTTCGCGCCATTCTGGCACCTTCAGCTTCGACCTGCACGGTGAACAGCGATCCGATCGGCTGCGCTGCACTGCACCACGAAAGACCGCTTAAGGGAAGCCGCGCCGGAGACAAGCCCATGCTGGCCAATGGCTGCTATGGGCCGTCACCTTTGATGTGGGAAACCCTGCCAGCCACAAAGCAATTTTTCGGCTTTCTGGTGGTCTGGTTCAAGTGACGCTGTGGTCAAATCTCGTATGAGCCAGCGCGCGCGTGACATCCACCCAAGCATTTCCTGAAGCTCCGTCCAAGTCAGGTTGTTGCTGCTGCCACCGAGTTCCACCGTTAGGTGAGCGTCGTTGTCTTCTGGACGAATTTTTGCAGTGATCCCAACAAGACCATGACAAACTTGGTTCCTTACGGAAAGAGATTTGCTGAGGTGCGCCGAAAGCACCTGGGCTAATTTAGCGGCCCGCTCTCGTCGTTCGCTGTGGTTTTGCGTTTGACTGAACCAGAGTTCGAGCCTTCGACCGATGCCGTGTGGAAGCTTCGATGAGTGGTCAGTCTGCAGCGCGTCCAAGGAGTCCGATAACTCTCTTTCAATCTGCGACCACAAGAATATCAGCGAGCCGATCGCCCCCTTCATCTGTTCAAAGCTCACCGTATTGTCGTCATTGACCATCGTGGGACCAACTTCGCCGCCATTTCCGTTTGACACAAGTGCGCGCTCTGCGAATGTCTGGTTCGGTGAAGCTGCGCTGCGGCGTTTGACTCCATACGCAAAGACCGCAATGGGCCGTTCGCCAGTTGATCATTGGCTACATCCGCCAATTAAATGTATGAACGGAGCAAGACCAAGGTAGCAACACGACCCGCAAGCCTGAAGGATAGCACTGACACGATGACTGAATTGACCTTTAATCGAGATCAAGCCGAAGAGGCAATTGACCGTGTTAAAGCCCAAGGACAAACATGGCTGTATGAGAATTATCCCAAGCCAAACGGGCAGAAACGCAAGTCCAGTACAGGTTTTCTAATGTACGAAGGCGTGGCTTATCCTGTTAAACCGTTGGGTCGTCTTGCCAACGAGATTGCTGGAAGCCCTATGATCGAAAATCCTGTTACAGACGTATTTCGAAGTTTCTTCGAAAGTCTTGGGTTTCAACTGATTGAGAAGGCGACCGATGAGGCTGAGATCGCAGCAGAGCGGCAGCGCAGATTAGCCGGCGTCTGGGAACGACCAGGACAAGCTAAGTTTCGCCGAGCTGTGTTCGAAATGTTTGGTGCGCGATGTCCAATTTCGGGATGCGAGACCTTGGCAGTATTGGAGGCTGCCCACATAGTACCTGTATCATGCGGCGGCGGTGATGAAGCTTGGAATGGTATCCCTCTACGAGCAGACCTCCATAGATTGTTTGACGCAAGTGATATTACTGTTGATGCTCGAGACTTAACGGTCAGCGTAGCAGAAACTGTGCGCAAGGACTACGGCGCGTATCACGGAAATGACCTGTCAGCACTCGTCTTGACGACAGAAGAAGTTTCAAAATTTTTGATGGCCCTGAAGAAGCGGATGAGCGTGATTTCTGAAAAGAAGTAAACGTCAGCTTTCCGAAAGCCGCAGTGCCGCATTTCATGCACAGGGCAACGGCCGCTCCGGGCCGAGAGCGTCGGTTTCCAGAACCCTGCTCTGAGCTACGACATTTCGGAGTGTTCGCGGACTTGAGCGCGAAATCACTCAGTCTCTCACATGATCGATTCTCAGCATCAGGTTACTCTGCTCGAAGGCTATAAGCAGGAGAAACCACCCAATTCTGCTGCACACTTTGCTGCACAAATAGCATCTCTCGGAATTTCTACTCCCAACAAAAACAAAAACTTAAGTTGCTGATATAAAACAACTTTCGGACTTCGTCTCCGCCACACGGCAAGTTCGGCAACGTGCCAAAGCGATTCAGGCGCAGAAAACTCGAACAGAACAAAAGCAGAATGTTTAGA
>CAYZKE010000025.1:0-15588 GCA_964478505.1 uncultured Loktanella sp. | reverse complement strand
CCGTGCAGAACGAAGAACAGCGCGGCGGGCAGACCTTCTCGATCATCCCGTTCATTGACAGCGGTGAGCAGCCGCAGGACGCAGGTGCGGGGCTCTCGCTGGTCGCGTGATCAACGCGTGAGATTAGACGATCTGAACCGAAAGGGGAGCCGTGGGATCACGGTTCCCCTTTTGCTGTACTGGTGTGGTTGAATGAACCTTGCCTACATTGCAGACGTTCGTGTCGCCTGCAGCTAATGCTACCGAAGAGCGCTTATTTCCTCACTATGCAGGCGCAGCATGTTGGGCTGGGCAGAAGCGCGAGTGACGGAAGACCAAGCCGTGAAGCCCGCTTAACTAAGGGCTGAGCGGGCCGAATTTAGCAATTGCTTGAATCGCGGCCTTTATTACTTACGGGGCATTATGATTGCATTTGTGTCAGCCACACGGCCATTAGCTGCACTGCGGGTAGTAGTTGAGTATTCTTGCAGGTTGGTCAGCAGATGCTGAAGTCATTTGGTTCTAAATTTTCCCGACTTTGAAACCGCGCGACAAATGATGGCGCATCGAAAACACCAGAACGGCGCCGGGAATTATGGATGCAACTGTGACTGCCATGACCAAGCCGATGTCTGTTTGAAACCCAAAGAGGGCATTGATTGCCATGCTGATCGGCTTGCCGTTGGTGGTTGTCAGGATCCGCGCAAAGACAACCTCGACCCAAGAGAACATGAAGCAAAAGAAGGCGGTCACTGCGATCCCGGGTGCGATTTGAGGCAAAAGCAATGTCCAGATAAAGCGCGGTCGTGAATACCCATCCAGAAATGCGGTTTCGTCCTGTTCCTTGGGGATGGCTGATATGAAACCCTGCAAAATCCAGATCGAGATTGGAAGATTGAAGAGACAGTGGGCCAGAGCGATCCCAAACACGGAGTTGACGATCCCGAGCGCCGAAAAAAGCTGGAATATTGGCAAAGTCAGGACCACGGGGGGCGTGATCCGGAAAGCAATGAATGCGAAAAACAGGTGTTTGTCGCCCAAGAAGGACATCCGCGAGAAAGCATAGGCCGCAGGAATTGCGATCGGAACGGTAATGCAGATGTTGATCAGCACATAGGCGATCGAATTCCCGAAGGCTGCGCGCAAGTTCGGGTCGCTCAAGATATTGGCGTAGTTCCCAAAAGTCAGGCTGCCAACGTCTGTTCCGGGCTGGGGAAGGGTGGCGATGAAACTGATCATCGTCATTTGCACCAGCGGCAGGCACGCAAAGACAATGAACAAGATGAGACCAGTTGTCTTGATGTAGGGAAGTGCGCGCAAAAACATTGTCAGGTGGCCTTTGATGTTTCGGGCGCATCAATCTTGTTCTGGGCCTTTGTAAACAGCCAGGCCACCGTCAAAACAATCAGGAAATAGAGCACCGAGCGTGCGGCGGACGGGCCGTAGTTAAAGGCTTTGATCTCCTCCCCCAGATCAACGGCAAGGAACATTGTGGCACCGTCTGGCCCGCCTGCGTTGATCGGGAAAGCCTCTGTGTAGATCATGAAAGAATCCATAAACCGCAGCAAAACAGCCATCAGCAAAACATACTGGAGTTTCGGAAGTTGAATATGACGAAAGACCTGCCAAGGACTTGCCCCGTCGATTTCGGCGGCTTGGTAGTAGGACGCGGGGATCGTTGTCAGGGCGGAATAACAGAGGATCACGACAAGGCTGGTCCAATGCCATGTGTCCATAATGATGATGACGGCCCATGTTTGCACTGCCGACATTTTCCACTGAGCCGACCATCCGAACGCTGCCATTATGCGCCCTACGATTCCGGTGTCGGGACTCAAAAGGCTCAGCCAGAGCGACGGGATCATATTCCATGGAACCAAGAGGGGCAGTGCGACACCTGCCAGCGCCAATCCGACCCAAAACTGCCGTTTGGGAATACAAAGCGCGATCGCGATGCCCAGCGGGATCTGAATGGCCAGCACCAATGCCGAGAACAACGTGCTGCGTCCAAAGCTGGACCAGAAACGCCCCGAGCTGATGATCTCGTTGTACCATTCTGTTCCGATCCAGAACCGCCTGTCCAGAATGAAGATTTCAAAGAACGAGTAGTTGATGACCGTGATGAGCGGGATCAGCCCGACAAGGCCCAGAAGCAAAGCCGCAGGCAGCACAAAGAGCCAGCCGGTATTGTTGCGTTCCTTCATTCTACACGTCTTTGTTGGTGGTCATTGCAAGCTCTTAGACATTGACAATGTCCGTGCTCCATTTTTGGCAGTCGGCGACCAATTTCTTAGGCAGTTCGCCATCCGTGAAAAGGACTGTCACGTCGGCAAGCGAGCAGATTGTGAGCGGCGCTTTTCGCTGGAATTTGTGATGGTCAGCGACGACCATGACATTGCGGGACCGTTGGATCGCGCTCCGGCTGACCAGAACTTCCTGGCCGTCAAAGTCCAGAAGGTCGCCATCTTCGTCGATTGCTGAGCAGCCCAAGACGGAAAAATCAAACTTGAACTGCTTGACCATTTCAGCGGTTAACCCGCCAACAAGCCCCCCATCAGCACGGCGCAGGACTCCGCCGGTCAGTATGATTTCGCAGCTATGATTGGCCGCCAGTGTATTTGCGATGTTCAGATTGTTCGTCACGACGAGCAGATTTTCGTGGTCCAGTAGTTCGCGCGCGACCGCTTCTGTGGTTGTTCCGATGTTCATAAAGACCGATGCCCCATCCGGGATTGATGCAGCACATGCAGCGGCAATTGCGCGTTTGCCATCCTCGTTCAGGCGCCGGCGTTCGTTGTAGACAATATTCACAACACCAGAAGGAATGACCGCGCCGCCATGGACACGCTCAAGCCGTCCAGTCTCGGCGAGTTCAGAGAGATCACGTCGGATTGTCTGGACTGTGACATCGTATATTTCAGCAAGCCCGTCGACGGTGACTTTGCCTTCTTTACGCGCCAGTTCAAGTATCTCTTGTTGTCGAAAGTTAGAGACCAATGCCTTCTCCCCCAAAAAGCTGTGCTTGCCAGACGGCATATTCTCATAGGCCTCAATAAGCCCATAAACAATCAACGACAGAATCTTCCCGTCAAGGGTTGATACGCTCGTTTTGTAAAAACAATGCAGAAACACAATCACAGACGAACTCTTTTTCCCTGTAAAATATGGCAATTATAAAAAACGAACAAATACGAACATTCGTTCTTGACCTCTCATTCGTCATGGTGCTTATTGTCCAAACGTCGCAGCCGGGGAGGGTTGGGCGTAACTTGGATGCGGGGAGGCGTCAGTGATTCAGACTCAACATCAAGACGTCGTCGACCTTTTCGTGATCGGCGGAGGCATCAACGGATGCGGTATCGCGCGCGACGCGGTTGGCCGTGGTTTGAGCGTTGAACTGGCTGAAATGAACGATCTGGCGTCTGGTACATCCTCGGCATCGACCAAGTTGTTTCACGGCGGTTTACGGTATCTGGAATATTGGGAAGTGCGTCTTGTTCGCGAAGCGTTGATCGAGCGTGAGACGTTGCTGCGCGCAATGCCCCATATCAGTTGGCCGATGCGGTTTGTGCTTCCCTATCATCAAGACATGCGTTTCGAAGGCAATACACCGACGTCAAAAGTGCTCAGCATCGTGATGCCGTGGATGAAGGGGCGTCGTCCCGCATGGCTCATTCGGTTTGGACTGTTTCTGTATGACAATCTTGGGGGGCGTCAGATCCTGAAGGGGACTACATCTTTGCGTTTAGCAGGCTCGCCCGAGGGTGCGCCTTTGCAGGACCGTTTTGAGAAGGCCTATGAGTATTCAGACTGCTGGATTGAAGACAGCCGGTTGGTGGTTCTCAATGCAAGGGATGCTGAGGCCCGCGGCGCGCGGATCAATGTCCGAACCAAAGTCGTGTCCGCAGAGCAGGTGGACGGCCATTGGCACGTCACGGTCGAGGCGCAAGACAGCGGCGAACGCCGTCTGATTGTTGCGCGGATGATCGTCAACGCGGGTGGCCCATGGGTCGAGAACGTTATTCGCAACACTGTGCGCATCAATTCGACTGAAGGTGTGCGGCTTGTCCGTGGCAGTCATATCGTGACCCACAAGCTCTATGACCACGACAAATGCTATTTCTTCCAAGGCGAAGATGGCCGGATCATTTTTACGATCCCCTACGAGACGGATTTTACCCTGATCGGGACGACGGATGCAGATCATACCGATGTTGACGCAAAGCCGGTCTGCACCCCGGAAGAGCAAGCCTATCTCTTGGATTTTGCTTCGAAATATCTCAAAAAACCAGTGACCAAAGATGATGTCGTCTGGACATATTCGGGTGTGCGCCCGCTGTATAATGACGGCGCAAGTTCTGCGACGGCAGCAACGCGTGACTATGTCCTGAAAGTAGATCAATCTGCAGGAGCGCCGATTCTAAATGTCTTCGGCGGCAAGATTACAACCTACAGAAAATTGGCTGAATCCGCGCTGGAAAAAATCGCGACGTTCTTTCCGAGTTTGGGCAAACCCTGGACTGCGGGGGTGGCACTTCCGGGCGGAGATTTTGCGGTTGATGGTGTCAGCGCACTGAACGAACAGCTGATCGCCCGATATCCGTTCTTGTCTGAACGGTGGGCGTCCCGGCTGGTTAAGGCTTACGGTGTCGAGGCCGCCGAGATCCTTGGGGATGCGCAAACCAAAGCGGATTTGGGGCGCGCTTTTGGTGCTGATTTGACTGAACGCGAAGTCATGTGGCTGATCGAAAAAGAGTTTGCGCGCACCGCTGAAGACATCGTGTGGCGCAGGTCAAAGCTTGGCCTGAAGATGACGCAGCAGGAAATTGATTTGTTGGACGAATGGATGGCCGCCGTGCCGATCGTGCCGTTTTTGCAAAACGCAGTGTGAACTGCGCAAGGGGAGAGAGAAATGTCACTTGTTCTAGAGGGCGTGTCCAAGGTCGTGAGTGGCCAGACACATATCTACCAGACCAATCTGGAACTGTTGCCCGGAACGATGAACGTTCTGCTTGGGCCAACGTCTTCGGGCAAAACGTCACTGATGCGTCTGATGGCGGGTCTTGATGTTCCTCAAACCGGCAAAATCATCTGGGACGGCAAAGATGTGACCGGCATGCGTGTGCAAGATCGCGGTGTGGCAATGGTCTACCAGCAGTTCATCAACTACCCGTCCATGACCGTCTACGACAATATCGCAAGCCCTATGCGCTTGCTTGGCAAGACGACTGACCAGATCGATGCGGCCGTCAAGAAGGCAGCCGACCTTATGAAGCTGTCGGCCATGCTGGATCGCAAGCCGCTTGAGCTTTCGGGCGGCCAGCAGCAGCGCTGCGCCCTTGCACGCGCGCTGGTGAAGGATGCCGGTCTTGTCTTGTTGGACGAACCTTTGGCCAATCTTGACTATAAATTGCGCGAAGAACTGCGCGCTGAGATCCCCAAGATATTCGAAGAAGCCGGTTCTATATTTGTTTATGCGACGACCGAACCTGAAGAAGCGCTTTTGCTTGGCGGCAACACCGCGACGATGTGGGAGGGCAGGGTAACCCAGTTCGACCGCACGCCGATCGTCTACAGACAGCCCGTCAATGCGACCACGGCCCGCGTCTTTTCAGACCCGCCGATGAACTTTCTCAAGGTGCGCAAGTCCGGCGACCGGATTCTCTTCGGAGACGGGCAGGCGGCCGCCGCCGCCGGCGCATTTTCACAGCTTGCCGATGGCAACTACGTTGCCGGTTTCCGCCCCAATCACCTCGAACTGCAAAGCCATGCAGCCGATGCGATGGCCTTTACCGGCAAGCTGAATGTCACAGAGATCACCGGGTCTGAAACTTTCGTGCATCTCGACCATCATGGCGAAAACTGGGTTGGTCTTGTTCACGGGGTCAAGAACCTCGAAATCGGCGCGTCTTTGACGGTCTACCTCGATCCCAAACATATCTACATCTTTGCAGAAGACGGAACGTCCGTTGCCGCTGCATCCTACGCAACAGCTGCTTGAGGGAGAACAATCATGGCAAAGATCACCCTTGATAATCTGGCGCATTCCTATCTGCCAAACCCTACCCGCGAAGATGACTACGCGCTCAAAGAGCTGAACCACGATTGGGTGGACGGTGAAGCCTACGCGCTGCTGGGGTCCTCTGGCTGTGGTAAATCCACACTGCTCAATATCATTTCGGGCCTTCTGCATCCCAGTCAGGGCCGCATTCTGTTCAATGACCGTGACGTGACCATGGCGCCCACAACACAGCGCAATATCGCGCAGGTGTTTCAGTTCCCTGTTGTCTACGACACGATGACGGTGCGCGATAACCTTGCGTTTCCGCTGCGCAACAGAGGCGCAGATCCTGCCTATATCAAGGAGCGCGTGCAGCAAATCGCGCATATGATTGGCATGGAAGCCACGTTGGATCGCAAAGCGCGTGGTCTGACTGCTGATGCAAAGCAGAAGATATCCTTGGGGCGCGGGATGGTGCGCGAGGATGTGAACGCGCTGCTTTTTGACGAACCGCTGACTGTGATTGACCCGCATATGAAGTGGGAATTGCGCACCCAGCTGAAGTCGCTGCATCACGAGTTCGGTCACACGATGATCTACGTCACACATGACCAGACCGAAGCGCTGACGTTCGCTGATAAGGTCGTGGTGATGTATGACGGCCGTGTTGTGCAAATGGGCACGCCACAAGAGCTGTTTGAGCGCCCTGAACATACCTTTGTCGGGTATTTTATCGGATCACCTGGCATGAACGTTCTGGATGCGACAGTGAATGGCGACACAGCGGTTGTCGCTGGCACACAGATTTCGCTTGGCAAAAGCTTTGGGACACCGGGTGGTAAAGTCGAGATTGGTGTGCGGCCTGAATTTACGTTCTTGAGTGATGGCAACGAAGGTCTGCCGGTCACGATCAAGCGGGTCGAGGATGTCGGGCGCCACAAGATCGTGCGTGCGGATTTTCACGGGACCGAGATCAACGTCATCGCCGCAGAAGGCGAAAGCATTTCACCTGACATGAACCGCATTGTTTTCGATATGGCTGGCGTGAACATCTACGCTGATAGCTGGCGTGTTGCGCCGCTGGTGGCCTGAGATGAGCGCTCTTTTGACCACCACTCTTCCGTCTACATCAAGAGGAACCCGTCATGAATAAGACCGTCAATCAAAAGGCATGGTTTCTGATTTTGCCCGTGCTTGTGCTTGTCGCATTCTCTGCCGTCATTCCGCTTATGACGGTGGTGAATTACTCGGTGCAGGACACATTCGGGAACAACCAGTTCTTTTGGGCCGGTCTTGACTGGTTCAGGGATCTGATGTCGTCCGAGCGCATGTGGGATGCCTTGGGTCGACAGATCGCCTTTTCTGCGATCATTCTTGTCATCCAGATCCCCCTTGGTGTGTTTGTGGCGTTGAATATGCCCAAAAAGGGGTTTTGGGCCTCATTCTGTTTGATCCTGATGTCGTTGCCGCTGCTTATTCCATGGAATGTGGTCGGGACCATTTGGCAAATTTTCGGACGCGTCGATATTGGTCTGCTGGGATATACGCTCGATTCTTTCGGGATCGACTACAACTACACGCAGAACTTCTATGCGGCATGGATCACCGTCATTGTGATGGATGTCTGGCACTGGACATCTTTGGTTGCCCTGCTTGCCTACGCTGGTCTGCAATCGATCCCGGATGCCTATTATCAGGCCGCGAAAATCGATCAGGCGAGCCGCTGGAAAGTGTTCCGCTTTATTGAGCTGCCCAAAATCATGGGCGTCCTGATGATTGCGATCCTTCTGCGGTTTATGGATAGTTTCATGATCTACACCGAGCCATTCGTGGTGACCGGTGGTGGACCAGGCAATTCGACAACGTTCTTGTCAATTGACCTTGTGAAAATGGCACTCGGACAGTTCGACCTTGGCCCTGCTGCCGCGTTCTCGATCATGTACTACCTCGTGATTCTCTTGATTTCATACGTCTTCTACACCGTCATGACGAACCTCGACAAAAGGGATGGCCACTGATGTCTGATATTACAAACAAGCGCAGCATGGGCTTTCCAAGAGTGAACGGCAGTGCCGTTGTGATGGGTCTGTATCTGCTTTTCTTGCTGCTGCCGATTTATTGGCTGCTCAACATGAGCCTGAAGACCAATACCGAAATCCTGAGTGGTTTCAGCCTCTGGCCACAGGATCTGACTCTTCAGAACTACGTGACAATCCTAACCGATGCATCGTGGTATACGGGTTATCTGAATTCTATGACCTATGTGGTTATGAACGTGGTCATTTCGCTGGCTGTCGCGTTGCCTGCCGCCTACGCCTTCAGCCGCTATACGTTCCTTGGTGACAAGCATCTGTTCTTCTGGTTGCTCACCAACCGGATGGCCCCGCCTGCGGTCTTTGCCTTGCCATTCTTTCAACTTTACAGCTCGGTCGGTTTGTTCGACACGCATATTGCGGTTGCTTTGGCGCACTGCCTGTTTAACGTGCCACTGGCGGTCTGGATCCTCGAAGGGTTCATGCGCGGCGTTCCCAAAGAGATCGACGAGACCGCTTATATCGACGGCTATTCTTTTCCACGGTTCTTTATCCGTATCTTCACGCCGCTTGTGGCGTCCGGGATCGGGGTCACCGCGTTCTTTCTGTTTATGTTCAGCTGGGTAGAACTGCTGCTGAGCCGCACGCTGACCAGTGTGGACGCAAAACCGATTGCGGCAACCATGACCCGGACCGTCGGTGCGGCCGGCATTGACTGGGGTGTCTTGGCCGCTGCCGGCGTCCTGACGATCGTGCCCGGTGCCTTGGTCATCTATTTTGTCCGCAACTACATCGCCAAGGGTTTTGCCCTGGGCCGCGTGTAAGAAACGAAACGGGAGAGAAACAATGGAATGGATGGCATGGACATGGCCGACCGCCGCTTTCTTCGGAATTATCGCGATCACACTGATCACCTTTACGGTCCTTGCGATCAAATTCCCCGAGGTGCCACGCAACGGCATCCTTGGGATCGAAACGACGCGTGGTGACAGACTATTCATCACGCTCCTGGGCTCGGCCTTTATCAATCTGGCTTGGATCGGGATGCTTAGTGCGCCTCAGTGGGGGGCACTGGTCGTGTGCTTTTTCTACGCTCTAGCGGTTTTCCGCTGGGTTTAGGGAAGAGCAATCAGGAACCCGGCGCGCAAGAGCCGGGCAACCATAAACGTTCTTATTTAGGGAGGAACACGAATGAACTTGCGATTAAGAGGAACAACGGCGCTTAGCCTTGCAGCATGTATGCTCGCTGCACCGGCGTTCGCAGACATGGATGCTGCGCGAGCATTCCTTGATGATGAAATCGGGGATTTGTCGTCGCTCAGCCGTGCCGACCAAGAAGCCGAGATGCAGTGGTTTATTGATGCCGCAGAGCCATATGTCGGCATGTCGATCAATGTGGTCTCGGAAACGATCGCGACGCATGAATACGAGTCTTCGGTCCTGGCACCAGCGTTTGAAGCGATCACAGGTATCAAGGTCACGCATGACCTGATCGGTGAAGGTGACGTTGTTGAAAAGCTGCAAACGCAGATGCAGTCAGGCGAGAATATCTATGACGCCTATATCAACGACTCTGACCTGATCGGGACGCACTGGCGCTACAAGCAGGTCCGCAACCTTACTGACTGGATGGTCGGTGAAGGCGCTGCCGTGACCAACCCGAACCTGAATTTGGAAGATTTCATTGGTCTTTCATTCACAACGAGCCCTGATGGTGCCCTGTACCAGCTTCCCAGCCAGCAGTTCGCGAACCTTTATTGGTTCCGCTACGATTGGTTCAACGACGAGCAGAACAAGGCCGACTTCCTGGCTGAATACGGCTATGAACTGGGCGTTCCAGTGAATTGGTCAGCCTATGAAGACATTGCCGAGTTCTTTACGGGGCGTGACTTGTCGCGTCTTGGCGTTGAAGGCGAAGTCTTTGGCAACATGGACTACGGCAAAAAAGACCCGTCTTTGGGTTGGCGTTACACTGATGCCTGGCTGTCCATGGCAGGTGCCGGTGATGTGGGTGAACCAAACGGTCTGCCTGTTGACGAATGGGGTATCCGCGTCAACGAGAACTCGCAGCCTGTTGGTTCTTGCGTTGCGCGTGGTGGTGCAACGAACGGCCCAGCAGCAGTCTATGCTGTGACCAAGGCAATCGAATGGTTGAACAAGTACTCTCCGCCAGCGGCGATGGGTATGACATTTTCTGAAGCGGGGCCAATTCCTGCACAGGGTAACGTCGCACAGCAGATGTTCTGGTACACTGCATTTACGGCCGCCACGGTAGAGCCCGATCTGCCTGTGATGAACGAAGATGGCACGCCAAAGTGGCGTATGGCACCTTCGCCTCACGGTGCATATTGGACTGAAGGAACCAAGATTGGCTATCAGGACGTTGGCTCTTGGACGCTGATGAACTCTACACCCTTGGATCGCGCACAGGCTGCTTGGCTCTATGCGCAATTCGTTACCTCCCTGACTGTGGATGTGAAGAAAAGCCACGTGGGTCTGACATTCATTCGTGAATCGACAATCCAGCACGATAGCTTCACCGAGCGCGCACCGCGTCTGGGTGGTCTGGTCGAGTTCTACCGCTCGCCAGCACGGGTTCAGTGGTCGCCAACCGGCACCAATGTGCCTGACTATCCTAAGCTCGCTCAACTGTGGTGGCAGAACATCGGCGACGCAATGTCCGGTGCAAAGACGCCTCAGGAAGCACTGGATGCACTTTGCGCAGATCAAGAAGCGGTGATGATCCGTCTTGAACGTGCCGGTGTGCAAGGTGAACTTGGCCCCGTTATGAACGAAGAGCGCGACCCATCTTATTGGCTTGAACAGCCTGGTTCGCCAAAGCCAATGCTTGCAAACGAAGAAGAAACGCCTTTGACAGTTCCTTACGACGAACTGATCCTTTCCTGGCAGTAAGCTTCCAATCTGGGGCCAGTTTTCTGGCCCCAGATCCCACCGAGAACAAAAATCATCTGAAAATTGGGCTAGGCGTCGGGCGTCTGGTTTTGATCAGCGACCACCTGTCGTGGCGGTAGCCCTTCTCACAGCCTAAAGAACCTTGGGGACGCGCATGACCTATATTCTTGCAATCGATCAGGGCACAACGTCGACCCGCGCAATTGTGTTTGATGCCAAAATGGGCGTCGTTGCAAGCGCACAAGAAGAATTCACTCAGCATTTCCCGCAGTCAGGTTGGGTCGAGCATGATCCCGAAGACCTCTGGAAGACGACGATTGGAACATGCCGGATGGCCATCGCGCGATCGGGGATCAGCCCTTCCGAGATTGCAGGCATCGGCATCACCAATCAGCGTGAAACAGTTGTGGTCTGGGACAAGACAACCGGACAGCCAATTCATAACGCGATCGTCTGGCAGGACCGTCGCACATCCCAGATATGTAGCGCACTGCGCGCCGCCGGACATGAGGCAATGATCACGGACCGCACCGGACTTTTGCTCGATCCGTATTTTTCCGGCACCAAAGTAAAGTGGCTTTTGGATAACGTTCCAGATGCGCGTGCGCGGGCCGAAAAAGGCGCGCTTTTATTCGGGACGGTGGACAGTTTCCTGATCTGGAAACTGACCGGCGGGGCGACACACGCCACAGATGCGACCAATGCGGCACGCACATCGCTTTACGATATTCGCAAGGGCAGGTGGAGCAAAACAGTCTGCGAGGTTTTCGACATCCCGATGCAAATGTTGCCGGATGTGAGAGACTGCGCCGCTGATTTTGGTGAGACACAGCAGGATCTCTTTGGTTGCAGCATACCGATCCATGGGGTCGCAGGCGACCAGCAGGCCGCCACAATCGGGCAGGCCTGTTTTGAACCGGGTATGCTGAAATCGACCTATGGGACAGGGTGTTTTGCGCTGCTGAATACCGGCGACACGCTGGTCGAAAGCCAGAAACGGCTGTTAGGAACGATTGCCTATCAGTTCGACGGCAAGCCCACCTACGCACTTGAAGGGTCGATCTTTATCGCGGGGGCGGTGGTGCAATGGCTGCGTGACGGTCTGAAAATCATCCGCGAGGCGAAAGAGACGCAGGCTTTGGCGGAAACAGCCGATCAGGGGCAAGAGCTCTATCTGGTGCCAGCCTTTACAGGTCTTGGTGCGCCTTATTGGGATGCGGATGCGCGGGGCGCGATCTATGGTCTGACCCGCAATTCTGGGCCAGCCGAGTTTGCGCGTGCAGCCCTTGAAAGCGTTGGGTTTCAAACCCGTGACCTGTTGGAGGCAATGAAGAGCGACTGGCAAGGCGCCGAGAAAACGGGTGTTTTGCGGGTTGACGGGGGCATGAGCGCATCCGATTGGTCGATGCAGTTTCTGTCCGACATTATCGGCGCGCCGGTGGACCGGCCCACGGTGCTGGAAACCACAGCCCTCGGGGCGGCGTGGCTTGCGGGGATGCGGGCCGGTGTTTATCCCGATCAGGCAGGGTTTGCCGCGAACTGGATGCTGGACCAGCGGTTCGCGCCGCAGATGGATGAAGCGACGCGCGAACGTCGCTATGCAGGCTGGCAGGATGCGGTGAGCCGTACGCTGACGCACGGAAGATTCTAACGCCGGGCCAGTTCCCAGATCGCGAATTCCTCGGCGCGTTTGTCGCGCAGCTTTGCTTCGGTCTCGGGCGAAAGGGTCAACTGGATCACGGGCGAGACGTTTTTTTGTTTCAGCTTTATGGTCATCTCGAGCCGCTCTTCGAGATATGCAATCACCTTATCCCATTGCTCGTACTGGAAAAGGTGATCGGCACCGATCTCGCCACCATTGATGCGCAGGAACTTGTTCTGCGAGCCCACATTAGCAAAAGGCGCCGGGTCACCTTTGCAATATTCCAAAACGAAATCATCGAAACTGATGTGCGCTGTGCTGTTTTCGTGTCCGATCAGATCAGGCCGCGTCCGGTAGCGATACCAGCTGCCGAGCCAGTCGATGGGGTTGCGCACGACCGCCATCAATTCAGGGTCCTGACCGCCGGCTTGCTTGAAGAAAGGTTTCAAGAATCGTTTGTAGCGATAGCACGGCGCATGTTTCAGATGCGGCGGATCACGCACCACCATGGATGCACGCGGCGCCAAGGCGCCCTCCAGCGCTGTTGAGCCGGTCTTGGGCACTGCCAACAGCACCAGATTTTCTTTCCAGAAAACAAGCATTTGATCGCTGTCTTTCGTCTATATCCGAAACAATGCTAGGCCATAAACCATTCCTTAACCACCATTCGTTGAAAGTGAATCATGAAAATTTATGTTGCAATGTTCTGCTTTTGATCTCATTAACGATGAGAACACAATGAGAACAAAAGCAGTGATTGCCGCCCTTGGGCCGGCGTGAAATAAGGACAGGACACATGGCAACGGCAGAACTCCTCAAAATGACTGACAAGAAAACAGCAGACAAAGAAAAAGCACTCGAAAGCGCGCTGGCGCAGATCGAACGGCAGTTCGGCAAAGGCTCGATCATGAAGCTGGGCGGCCAGAACCAGATGGCCGATATCGAGGCGACATCGACCGGTTCGCTGGGGCTGGATATCGCGCTGGGGATCGGTGGTCTGCCAAAAGGCCGCGTGATTGAAATTTATGGCCCTGAATCGTCCGGTAAAACGACGCTGACCCTGCATTCCATCGCGGAAGAGCAGAAAAAGGGCGGTGTCTGCGCGTTTGTCGACGCGGAACATGCGCTTGACCCGCAATATGCCAAGAAGCTTGGCGTGAACCTTGATGAGCTGCTGATCTCGCAGCCCGATACCGGCGAACAGGCACTCGAGATTGTGGATACGCTGGTGCGCTCGGGTGCAGTCAGCCTTGTGGTGGTCGACTCGGTGGCGGCGCTGACCCCGAAATCCGAACTCGAAGGCGATATGGGCGATAGTTCGGTCGGTGTGCACGCGCGTTTGATGTCTCAGGCGATGCGCAAGCTGACAGGCTCGATCAACCGGTCCGGTTGTATGGTGATCTTTATCAACCAGATCCGTATGAAGATCGGTGTGATGTTCGGTTCGCCCGAAACGACGACCGGTGGTAACGCATTGAAGTTCTACGCCTCTGTGCGTCTGGATATCCGTCGCATCGGTGCGATCAAGGACCGCGACGAGGTTGTCGGCAACGCAACCCGCGTGAAGGTTGTGAAGAACAAGGTCGCACCGCCGTTCAAACAGGTCGAATTCGATATCATGTATGGCGAAGGCATTTCCAAGACGGGCGAACTGCTTGATCTGGGCGTGAAGGCGGGGATTGTCGAAAAATCCGGTGCCTGGTTCAGCTATGGAGATGAGCGGATCGGGCAGGGACGTGAGAACTCGAAGATTTTCCTGAAAGAAAATCCGGCGATCGCGCTCGAGATTGAGGATAAGATCCGCGCGGCGCACGGGCTTGAGTTCGATATGGCCGACGGGATTGATGGCGACGGCGATGACGATCTTGTCGAAGTCTAAGCGCCACAGGTGACTGACGCAAACAAAGGGTGCCGCAGCAGCGGTGCCCTTTTTTGATGGCTGCCTCCGGCGGAAGTTTGATCGGACATGGAAAGTATCACCCCCGTTTGTTGGTGGACAGTGCCAAGAGGCGGGGCTATTTCTGCGGGCTAACAGACATATTTGCTTGAAAGTGCGCTATGACCAGTCTTGCCGACATCCGTTCGACCTTTCTGAATTACTTTGGTTCTCAGGATCATGAGATCGTGGCCTCAAGCCCGTTGGTGCCGCGCAATGACCCGACCCTGATGTTTGCCAACTCGGGTATGGTCCAGTTCAAGAACCTGTTCACGGGTGTCGAGACCCGCGATTACACACGCGCCACCACCAGCCAGAAATGTGTGCGCGCAGGCGGCAAGCACAATGATCTTGATAATGTGGGCTACACAGCGCGCCATCACACGTTTTTCGAGATGCTGGGCAATTTCAGTTTCGGTGATTATTTCAAGCAAGAGGCGATCCCCTATGCCTGGGAATTGCTGACGCGTGAATTCGGGATCGACAAGGACCGCCTTTTGGTGACGGTCTATCACACCGATGACGAGGCCGCCGCAATCTGGAAGAAAGTGGCCGGTTTCTCGGATGACAAGATCATTCGTATCCCGACGGACGACAACTTCTGGCGCATGGGCCCGACCGGCCCTTGCGGTCCCTGCACCGAGATTTTCTACGATCACGGCGATCATATCTGGGGTGGCCCTCCGGGATCGCCGGAAGAGGATGGTGACCGGTTTATCGAGATCTGGAACATCGTTTTCATGCAGAACGAACAGTTCGAGGACGGCACGCTCAAACCGCTTGAAATGCAGTCGATCGACACCGGCATGGGGCTGGAGCGTATTGGCGCCTTGCTGCAAGGCAAGCATGACAACTATGATACCGATCTGATGCGCGCACTGATCGAGGCCTCGGCGCATGTGACCTCGACCGACCCTGATGGACCCGGAAACACGCACCACCGCGTGATCGCAGACCACCTGCGGTCCACGTCCTTCCTGATTGCCGAAGGCGTGCTGCCATCGAATGAGGGGCGTGGCTATGTGCTGCGCCGGATCATGCGGCGTGCGATGCGCCATGCCCATCAACTGGGTGGCAAAGACCC
>CAYZKE010000024.1:0-15608 GCA_964478505.1 uncultured Loktanella sp. | reverse complement strand
TAATATACTATCGCAACGCAAAATATAAAGCCGCATAATGAAGTTTATGTTAATTAGCTGTGATCCATGCCTCGGGCATCTGAGTATAAAGTTGGAGTATAAAGTGCTTGATCCCCAGCTGCAGGCCCAACTCATTGTAAATCCTGCGGGTCTTCTTCATGTTGATCACTAATCCTTCGCGTCGCAACCCAAGTGCACACGCCTGTCTCTATAGTGCACACGCGTTTCTGCAATCTCCCTGATCCGCCTTTCAACAGCAGCCTGGTCCGTCCGCCGGGACTTGTAGTGGTGAGTGGAGGTGCCGAAGCGGACTGCCCCACAGGCCCTCCGGATCGACACACCCCAACCGACGCACATCGCGGTGACGATCTCGCACAAACGGCCGGGCATCAGAGCATTCGCCGAGTGACGTCCGCTCGCCACTGTCCTCGGACCAATTGCGGACTAAGGCTCGCCATCTCGCGGTCCAGCGTCAGGTCCGCGACGAACTTCTTCAACCGGGTGTTCTCATCCTCAAGCGCCTTCAGACGACGCATTTCGTCTTGTGGCAGTCCCCCATACCTTTTTTTCCAAGTGAAATAGGTCGCCTGACTGATTCCGGCTTTGCGACAGATCTCCGCGACCGGCGTGCCTTGCTCGCCCTCCTTCAAAATAAAGGCCTTCTGTAATTGCGTGAATTTCGATGCTTTCACGCGAATCCGCTCCTTTCCCAGTCGGGGAAATCTAGCAGAAAACTCCAGCCTCAAACGATCCAGTTTTCGGGGGGCAGAGCAGATATTGCCGCCATCTCGCGAGAGGTCCCGTACCACCGCCGGCCTGGCATTTGTAAACAGCACTCGCTCACGTGATAGGCATCGAGCGGTCAGAATTTGAATGCGCTGCTCAACATGTCGGGTGTAAGATTTGATAAACTCATCATAGAATTGTACTGCCCGGATGCTCGCGCGCCATTTACGTTACCCCATCTGCGAAAGGGGCCTGTGTCTATATGGACAAAGCCGCTGGCCCCATAAAGCCCCAATCCTCCAGAATGTTCTGTCGCAATAGACCCGATCTCTGCAACGGTCATGCCATCCCTGTAAATGTCGAGAGCCCGACCACTTAGGTGGAATGAGTTATTTGCCGCACCTGGTAGGCTCGCATTGGTGGCGCGCGTGCGGTAACCGGAAAGAAGCGTGAAGGCCCCGCTTTGACCACTTTCCTGTACGATACTCTGTAGGATATCAATTAGCGTGCCGTCCATGTCGTATGAACTATTTTGCCTGCGATCGCGGGCCAAGTTATTGAAGGCAGCATGCTCCGCTCTGCTAAGATGCCCATCATAGCGCAATGTGAGACTCTCGCCCATAACGTTACGGATAGTAAGGCTCATGCCTGGCCGCGCGATAGCTGGTGTAGCGATGAAGCAGCTGATCGCTGCTATAGCTTGCCGTCTGTTCATGCCTTTTCCCAGCGTTCCTCGAGTAGGTTTCAAGTCTTAGTCAATGTCACATGCTCAAATCACGAGAGCAACATTTTGTTCTTTGGGTGCCGCGTCATCCTTCGTTAGTCCCAGCCCTGACAGTCCCCTGCAGATCAAGTTCGGCAGAATAGCAGCAATTCGCCCCACCCCACGCCACGGATCTCACCGGGTAGCTGATCTCAACTAGACCCCTGCTGCAGGGAACTCGGGAACGTCTAGGTGCCATTGGTCCAATGACCAATCAATGCCTTTGCCAGATCAACCTTTTGATCGGCGTAGATAGCAACCTGCAAAGGTTCCTTGCCATACTGTTCGGCAAGTGAAGTAAGCGCGCCACTTTCGATTTCCTGATAGATCATGCTGAATGGAAGCCAACCGACACCAAGACCTTTCAATACCAGTTCACGCGTACCGTTTGAAAACGCGGTTGTGCTGAAAACTGGCGCGTCAGTGCCCGGCGTTGCAAATCGTCGCTGACCTTTTTGCAGTACCTGCCCGAAATAGCTGTCTTCGGGATACACGATCGCTGGCGTATTCGCTGGCGCATGACCGGTCGCCGTAACCTGATAGCGCAGTGTGCCTCCTACAACCGGCACCAGATAGTCGTTTCCCCAAAGCCCCCGCTGAATGTCAGGTCCAAATTGTAGCGACCCGACGCACTCGGCCTCATAGCACAGCAACATACTGGTATCTCCACGCAGAAACATCGAAACGCAGTCGTTCAGATTGCCAGACCGAATACGAAACTGAATGCCGGGGAGAATCGATTTGGCACGCAACGCCATATCGGGAAAAGCAGAACAAAGGGCCGCGTGCTGAGCGGCAATTGCCAAAGTGGCGCGAGATGCATCGAAGCGACTAATTCTTGTGCGTAACTCTCGAAGGCGGGCAATCAGGGCTCGGATTTCATCTTCATTGGACAGAAGCGCCGGGCTGATATCAATGCGGTTGGTTCCCCGCTCCAGAATCTCCACGCCAAGCCAGTCTTCAAACCCACGAATCCTTCGGGAAAATGCAGGTTGTGTAATATTACGGCGCGCCGCCGCACGAGACAGATTGCCCTCTTCCAACAACACCAGAACGTCATTGAGCCATTGCAAATGCATTTTTTCCTCCATCTGCCCAAATCAAATGTATGAGCAGCCATAGAAAAAAGCACTGTTTATTTGTTTTGACCGAGAAGATCGTTTGACCAAGTAAATAGTGGAGGCTCAATTGGCTACAACAAAAGAACTTGTCGATCACCATGAATCCGGCGTGGCTCTAAGCCAATGCAAAGCGCTTTCAGTTCAATTGGCAAAATTTCCGCGTGTGGCTTTGGGCCATCTTCCAACACCGCTAGAGCCGATGGACAGGCTGAGCGAGATTTTGGGCGGTCCCCGGTTATGGGTCAAACGCGATGATTGTACGGGCCTTTCGTCTGGCGGCAACAAAACCCGCAAGCTGGAATACTTGATGGCCGACGCCCAGACAAAGGGTGCCGACACCATCATCACGCAGGGTGCGACACAGTCAAACCATGCGCGCCAGACTGCGGCAGCGGCGGCAAAGCTGGGAATGGGCTGTCATATCCTGCTTGAGGACCGGACCGGGTCGAACGATGAGAACTACATCATGAGCGGCAACGTTCTGCTCGACCGCCTACATGGCGCAACCGTCTCAAAGCGTGGCGGTGGCACTGATATGAATGCGGAAATGGAAGCATTGGCCGACACGCTGCGCGGAGAAGGCAAAACGCCCTACATCATCCCTGGCGGAGGCTCGAACCCGATTGGTGCGCTTGGATATGTGAACTGCGCGCGAGAGCTGGTTGAGCAAGCCAGCGGGATGGGATTGCACATTGATGCGTTGGTTCATGCGACTGGCAGTTCCGGCACGCAAGCGGGACTGGTGGCGGGCTTGGCCGCGATCAAGAGCGATATCCACTTGCTTGGGATCGGGGTCAGGGCTCCGCAGGAAAAGCAGGAAAGCATGGTGTATGACCTTGCTCAGCGAACCATAGCGCATCTGGGTATATCAGCCCAGATCACGCCAGCGGATGTACGTGCAAATTGCGAATACGTCGGGGCTGGCTATGGCATCCCGACAGAAGGCATGGTTGCCGCGCTCAAACTCCTGGCCGAAACCGAAGGGCTGCTGTTTGACCCTGTGTATTCCGGCAAAGGGCTTGATGGCCTGATCGATTTAACCCGCAAAGGGCATTTCGACGGCATGAACAACGTCGTTTTTCTACATACCGGCGGCAGTGCAGCGTTGTTCGGGTACCCCGATACGTTCGATCTGCCTGGGTATGTCAGCGCCTAGAAACAACCGAAAAATCATCAACAAGGAGACCACAAAATGACCATAAAGAACAACCTGATGTCTGCAGCACTGGTAAGTGTGATCAGTGTGCCCGCCTTTGCCGAAGAAGTGAGCATCGGTGTACCAACATGGACGGGGGCACAGGCCATCGCCTATGTGCTGGGCGAAATCGTTGAAACCCGTATCGGCGGAACAGTCGAATATGTGCCGGGTAACAACGCTACGATCTTTCAGGCAATGGATCAGGGCAAAGGCGATATTGACGTGCACCCCGATGTCTGGCTGCCAAATCAGGAAAGCTTCACCAAACAGTATGTGGACGAAGCGGGCACCGTTTCACTGTCCGAAAACCCTTATCAGGGCAATCAGGGGTTCTGCGTGACCAAAGACTTTGCGGAAGCCAACGATATTACTGATATTGCTGATTTGGGTCGTCCGGATGTGGCCGCATTGATGGACAGCGATGGCAACGGTTTGGGCGAAATGTGGATCGGTGCGCCGGGCTGGGCATCTGCCAATGTGAACGAAGTCAAGGTCCGCGACTACGGGCTGATGGATTTCATCGAACCGATCCGTGCAGAGGAAGCCGTCAAGACGGCCCGTATCAAAGACAGCATTGCGAAGGGCGAAGGCTATGCGTTCTACTGCTATGAACCACACGCCGTCTGGTTCATGTTCGACGTGGTGATGCTGACAGAGCCGGCATTTGACCCTGAGAAATACATCATGGTCCAGCCTTCGGATGATCCCGATTGGTTCAACAATTCGATGGTGGCCACAAAAGATGATCTGAAAGATGTGCAGATCGCCTGGTCCAATTCACTCCCCGAGCGGTCTCCGGCTATCGCAGAGTTCTTCCAGAATTTTTCACTGGACGCCTCCGATGTCAGCCAGCTTGCGTTCGAGATTAGCGCGAATGGCCGCGATCCTGCGGAAGTCGCCGCGGAGTGGGTCGCAGCAAACTCTGACCGTGTAGACGGTTGGTTGGGCCTGTAACCGGCTGACGTGATCTGATGGGCACCGGCGCAGTTGTCGGTGCCCATCACTTTCCCATTATTCCACAGGGCGCACGCTTATGGATGACGATGTCGTCATAGAGATTTCAAACGTCTGGAAGATCTTCGGGGCCAAACCGGAAGTGGCGCTGAAAGCGATCCATGATCGTGGCCTGACAAAGGCCGAGGTGCTTGCCGAATTCAACGCTGTGGTTGGCGTTGCCGATGTCAGCCTGAACGTCAAACGGGGCGAAATTTTCTGCATCATGGGCCTGTCGGGCAGTGGCAAGTCTACGCTGGTAAGACACTTCAATCGCCTGCTGGAACCCACGGCAGGAAAAATCGAAATCGAAGGCACCGATGTGGTGGGGCTTGGGCCGAAGGAACTGCAAACCTTCCGCAACCGCAAGATTGGCATGGTGTTCCAGAATTTCGCGCTCATGCCGCACAGGTCGGTGCTCGACAACGTGGCGATGCCTTTGGAAATCCGACAAGTCGCCAAAAATGAACGCATGCGACAGGCTGCCGCGATCCTTGATATCGTTGAACTTGGAGCATGGGGCGCCAAGTTCGCGCATGAGCTTTCTGGAGGTATGCAACAACGTGTCGGCCTTGCGCGTGCGCTGGCTGCAAACCCTGATGTCTTGCTGATGGATGAGCCGTTTTCGGCGCTCGATCCGTTGATCCGCCGCCAGTTGCAGGATGAATTCATTCGGCTGTCAAAGATCCTCAAGAAAACCACTATTTTTATCACCCATGATTTGGATGAAGCTGTGCGCATCGGCGACCGCATCGCAATCATGCGGGACGGCAAGATGGTCCAGATCGGCACTGCTGAGGAAATCGTGATGCACCCTGCGGATGACTACGTGGCTGACTTTGTCGCGGGAATTTCGCGCCTTAAGGTGGTTCATGCCCACGCGGTGATGCAGCCTTTGGACGCGTACATCGCCGCATACGGCCCTATTCCAGCGGATGTCCAGCGTGTGAATGAGGCCGAAAACCTGAGCAATCTCATTAACCTCGCCATTGCGGACGACCATCCCATCCTCGTGGAAGACGGTGGCGTTGATGTTGGCGTCATAACCCGGCCAGATTTGTTGCGGACCGTGGTCGAAGGGACGGAAATGTCATGAAGAAAGAAGACATCAACCCGCTCGAGGACACCGAAAGTGAAGCAGCTCTTGCTTATGCCGAAGAGCGCCGCGAGAACATCCGCACGTTCGTCCGCACGAACCCGGATTACTATATCCAGAATTTTGACAAGATCGGCGCGTCCGCCCGCTTTACACCAACGCTCAACCTCATGGCGGGACTGTTTGGCCCGATCTGGTTCGGTGCACGCGGTTTATGGTCTTGGGCGTTGCCCTTCCTCATCCTCGAGGCACTGGCATTCGTACAAATTGCACGTGGCCTGTTTGGTGATCTGGCAGTTGACGCGATGGCACGCATTGCCTCGATCGAGGGCACTCTTGAACTGCGCCGACAGCAGCTTGCTGCAGCGATCGAAGACGGATCGGACCGCGTCGATGCGTTCCAGAGGACCGTGGACTCGCTTGAAGCCAATATCGGTGGGATTCAGGCAGAAGCCGAGGCACTGGCCGGCCAAGGCCCGACCATTGCACTGATGGGCGTTCTGCTTTTGATTGTCATCAAAGCCGCGCAGGCTATTGTTGCCAATTGGGCCTTGGAAGCACGATTCTCCGATTGGCTGTCTGATCGCTCTGTGCGGTCAGGGCTGCCTCCTCAGCACATCGTTCTGAGTGCGCTGTTCATGGTCATCATCGTTGCCACAGCCATGGTGCACTACAGCTTTCCAGGTCGGTTTTCCCTGCTGAGTACCTTTCCGACGGACCCCGACATTCGCCTGACCGGCATCGCATGGGTCGAAGATTTCATCGCCTGGTGCGTGCGCAACAGTGAGACCTTCTTTGATGGTTTGACCTTTGGTATTCGGGCCCTTCTCGACTCGCTGGAAGTCATCCTTGTCCAAACACCATGGATCGTGATTGCCAGCCTCATTGTCTTGCTCACTTGGCTGACAGCCGGCCTGCGCACAGCGATCTACTCGGGCGCCTTCCTTGCCTATATGGGTCTGTTGGGTTTCTGGGAGGCGGCAATGACCACGCTCGCGCTCTTGGGAACGGCGGCCTTGTTGTCCATTGTAATCGGCATTCCTCTGGGCATGTTTGCCGCGCGCCGTCCGCGGTTCTACGCTTTCATTCAACCCATCATGGACTTTATGCAAACGATGCCCGCCTTTGTATTTATGGTCCCCGTCATTGCTTTCTTTGGTGTCGGCAAACCGGCAGCTGTCATCGTCACCATGATTTTTGGCGGCACACCTGTGGTGCGCCTGACGGTGCTTGGACTGCGCGGCGTACCGGAAAGCGTGCGCGAAGCTGCCATTAGTTTCGGGGCGAACAAGTGGTATCTGCTGACCAAAGTTGATCTGCCCCTTGCCAGCCCCTCGATCCGGGCAGGGATCAACCAGACGATCATGCTATCGCTTGCGATGGTGGTGGTTGCTTCGTTGATCGGGGCCAAGGGACTGGGTGAGGACGTTCTGGAAGCGTTGCAGTACGCAAACGTGGGTCAGGGAATTCTGGCAGGCTTTGCCATTCTGTTTTGTGCCATGATCCTTGATCGTATCGTGCAAGGCCAACGCAAGTGATACCGTTGGTGATGGTCCATGGCTTTATGGGCGGCAGTGCACAATGGAACGACCAGACGAAGGCTCTTGCTGACGATTTCGAAACAATTACGCTCGATCTTCCGGGGTTCGGAGCGAATTCCGATTTACCTGCAATTTCCGAGATCGGCGGTTTCGCTGAATGGGTAATTGCGCAACTGCACGCCCGCCAAGTCAGTCGGTTCAACCTGCTCGGTCACTCCATGGGTGGGATGATCGCACAAGAGATCGCGTCGCGCGTCCCGGATCAGATAGAGAAACTGATCCTATACGCTACCGGGGCCGTCGGTGTTTTACCCGGCAGGTTCGAGACAATTGCCGAGAGTAAAGCCCGGGCCCAGGTAGACGGGGCGCAGGCAACTGCAAGGCGGATCGCGGCGAGCTGGTTCTTGCACGGCACAGCCTCACCCGCCTTTGATGCATGCGCAGCCATCGCCGAACGTGCCGGGGTTGATGCAATCCTTGCCGGTCTTGACGCAATGGAGGCATGGTCAGGGGAAGCTGCGCTTGCTCATCTGGACTGCGACACCCTTTTGATCTGGGGGGATCGTGATCGCACCTATCCTTGGCCGCAAATTGAGAAGTTGTGGAAAACTATCCCAAAAACAAGTCTCTCGGTCTTTCCTAACAGCGCACATGCCGTCCACCTCGAATACCCGTTGCCGTTCAATGATGTTTTGCGAAACTACCTTCAAACGGGACTGTTGCGTTAATTTAGCCAATGTCTTTCATCATGCGGGCAACAGTGCATCGTACAATCTCAAAGACAAATTTGATGTCAGGCGGCAGCTCTGTGTCACGTTTGCCGCCATCCCACAGGCGCGAAGGATGAGCCCGCTTAGCGAATTGTCCAAACTATTGCCTCAACCCTCCAAAAGAGTCGCTTGTTCTCATCAAATGGCACAAATTTCTCACAAAGACAGCGAAAAACCGCCCAGCTAACTCTCACCGCGATCAAATTTTTGACAAATATCTGCCTTTCGCAGAGCATGGTCTGGAACTGTGCAAGCGCTGAAAGTCGACGAAGAGATTGATGAACATTAAAAGACGTCTTGGCCTTTACTGGTTGCTGTAACAGTCGGACTTGCGGGCCCGGCGCTGACGGAAACCGCGACGACGTCGTCGGCAAAGTCTTTTGTTGATATTCTGGCGGGTGCTCAAGAGGTGCCTGAAATTCTGCGCAAGCTGGTTATCCCTACTGCCGGTACGTACGCCCTGCGCGCGCTTGCAGACAGTGAGATTGAAATCCGCATCAACGATGATCTTCTGATCGACGCGACAGGGTCGCGACTTGAGGATGTGGGCCAGACGATTACGGCGTTTGTGTCGCTTGAGGCGGGCGCACATGCCGTGAAAATTTCCGGCGTGTCGGAAGAGAATATCAACGTCGCGCGGATCACGATCAATGCGCTTGCTGAGACGATCAATGGCCTGTTCAAGGCCGGGGTCATTCACCGTCGTGGGCCATGGCGCAGCTTCGATGCCGTGGAATATGCCACACTCGAATGGGTCGATTGGTTCAACAATCGCCGTCTGCTGGAACCCATCGGGAATATCCCGCCAGCAGAAGCCGAAGCGACCCTTCTCCAGCCGTTTGCTGAACAGGCACGCGTCCTGCGCATCCCACCAGATGATCTTTAGTAGGTCACCGCGACGCCCCCGGAACACAAACAGATGGCCCGAATAAGGGTCAAGCTCCAGAACCTTCTCGGCCTGTGCCGCCAAGGTGTTGAACCCACGCCGCATGTCCGTGACACCCGCCGCCAGCCAGACGCGCGTATTGCTGGGAACCGGGATCAAATTGCCAAACCCTGCACAAGGCTGACCACTGCTGTCAGCGCCGTCGGCCCTTCGATCAGGATGCGCCGACCATCGGACAAGGTAATATCAACGCGGCTGGCGGAAACTGGCGCCGACGGTGGCGGTGGGGATATCTCCTGACAAACCGGTTCGTGCCCGGTGCTGCCCTCAATCTCGACAGGCAGGAACACAGCATCATCAACCGGTTCTTCCGAAACCGGCGCAAAACGCGGGTCCTTCAACCAAGTATGGATCATGTTTGCGTTCATCGCATATCTGCGCGCAACCTGAGCCACTGAAACACCAGGCAAAGTCGTCTGCTGGCAAATCTCCCGCTTCTCGTCATCCGACCAACTTCGACGCTTCCGTCGCTTACCCATAAACCCGTCCCTTAGTGTCCACTTATTTTAATGGACACTTAGCGCGCACAACATGGCCTCGTTAGGTCGGGTTCAACGGACGCTCACACTCTATGAGCAGGCGGAAGTAGCGGTTTTGGGCCGACGAAGAGAAGCGGGAGATTTGCGCGCAGGCGACGACGCCAGGGATGTCTGTTGCGCAGGTGGCGCGGCGGAATGCGGTCAACGCGAACAATTCTCATGCACCGTTGCTACCCCACCGGATTCAAACAGTGAATCCCTCACGCCATTTGTGCAACAAAGCCGGTCTTCAGTGAATACGACAGCGACCGAGAGGCACCCCGGCCCCACATTATTCCGGCAGTTGTAGGGCCAAGAGTGGTTGCAGAACATATTCATCATTTAATCCAAAGCGCGAAATTAGGACTTCTGTACCTAGGTCAAATCTGCGACACGGGTTGACGAAAGAGACGATCTGTGGGCGCACAATATCTTGCACCTCACCGACAGCATAGTTCCTTTGCAGCATTGCCTGATAGTCAAGAAGCAGCTCATTCAAATCCTCTAACTTGGCTAGAAATGCTCTGTCATTTGCCGTGCTTGTGCTTTCAATCTCTTCGATCCTATCTGAGATGCTTTCAAGTTCACTCGCGACAGATACACCGCCTGCGGGGTTGGTCTGTTCCGGGCCGTTGGAACTGACGATGCCTTCAAGATCAGCGATCAAGTCCAATGTGGCCGATTGATCAATCTCTTGCGAGTCGAGATCAATTCGCAAGTCAGCCAGCAAAAGCTCTACTTGCTCCTGCAAAGAATAGAACTCAACTTCGAGCTGTATATTCAGGTTTTCCCGAAGATAGTCATCGTCGTCTTCCAACCCAGCCGTATCGCTCTTTAGTCGATCAATGAGTTCACTATCCCTAGTTTCGATCAGGTACTGGCAGTAGCTGGACAGATACCGCTCCTCATAAGCGCCACTGACAGCTGCTGATGCTTCAGCCGATAGATCAATCAGTTGGTCACTGTATCTCGCCTCTTGCAGCACGATTTCAGCCGCCAGACTTCCTGCGATTCCTACCGTTTGTTCATAACGCGGAAATCTTGAGTTTGAGTCGACAAAAATGGGGTAGATTGCCCTTAGGGTCCCCTGATGCACTGTCCCTCCGACTTGCGACTGAGATATCACCGCAATATTCCGGGGCTGCGCACAACTGCTGAGCGCTAGCAATGCAACGACCACTAAAGATCTTGGGAAGTGTGTCGCCAATGCTAACTACTCAACGCTACTTATGGTGAGAACATCTCACGCATACGTTAGTCCAATATGGGCTGACTGTCTGCAAATCTGTCAACGATCTCATTCAATTCGTCGAAGCTCTTGAATCCAAACACAAACTCATCGCCAATAATGAATGCTGGCGTCCCCGAGATGCCAAGATCGGCCGCCAGGCTAAGGTTTGCCTGGATTATGGCGTCGGCTTCCGCCTCCAATTCTTCATGGCCTGTCGTGTCCATCCCGATTTCCTGCGTCAGGCTTGTCACCTGAACCGGGAGTTGAAGGCTCTCACTACGCAGTGCGGCAGAATGGAACTCTTCGAACTGCCCCGTACGTCCCGCTGTGATCGAGAACTTTGCGGCCAGGGTGGACCCATCACCCAGGATCGGCAGTTCACGATAGATTACGCGAATGTCATCGCGCGCCTCTACGAGGCGGGCCACCTCCGGATGCGCCAGTTTGCAGAAACCGCAATTGTAGTCATAAAATTCGATGACCGTGATCGGCGCGTCTGGATTGCTGACATAAGTTGCAGTTTCGAGATTGGTGAGCGCGTCCATGTGCTCACGCACCAAAGCCTTGGCACTTTCAGCTTCGCGCCTTGCTTGCTCTTCCTGAAGCATTTCGATTGCCTTAAGGACCACAGCGGGGTTCTCGAGTATCACTTCAAGAACACGCTCTTCAAAAGCATCTGACCCCAGCAGCAATTCCGGGGCCCCAGCGTTTTGCGCAGTCGCAGAACTAGCTGAAATGGAAAGTGCCAGAACCAGCGTGGTCAGGTCCCATGTTTTGCGGATCGGTTTCATCAAGAACTTCCTTGCATTTCGTCTCAAAAGAACCGACGGCCCAGGCAATGCCTGGACCGTCACACGTTCAGAATTGAATGGGGTCTTTTCGATCAATTCTGTAGTGTGAGCTTTGCAGCAAATCACGCTCCGCGTTGTTGCAATACCCATGCCAGCGACGATTAAAGTTGGCCTGGTTGCGATTGGCTGTGGCATCAATCCGGCAGGTCAGGGCGTATGCATCCCAGCTTGCAGTGACGTTGCAGCTCGCACCTCCCCCCACATAGGGTCGGATCAGCGAACTTGCTGTGGCAGTGTTGCAGCGGGATAAGACATCCTGCGTTCGAACCATCCCGGTCACATCTGTGCGGCAACCACAGTTTGAGGTGCCCGTATTGTGCCAGTAACGGAATGCGCCGCGATAGTAGCGCGTGCAACTCTCAACATGGCCCTTATAGGGAAAGTCCAACGTCCCGTTCGTGGTCGGCCCCCTCAGAATGTTATTCGGGCCCGCGCAATGGTGGGGGACGGATCTTACAACTGATCCCCGCCGGATACAGCCGGTGTTGTTCCAGTGTCGGACACAGGCGCCGAAGTTTTCGTTTAGAATATTACCAACAAGGCCAACATTGGGGAAGGTCGGCCATCCTGCCACTTGCATGATATCGCCGCCGTTGACCTCAGGGCTGAAGCCCTCAGTTGCTGTCGAGAGCGCATCGACATCACCAAGGCTCATCCCGACCTTCTGCAGCAAATCAATATCAAAGTTGCCGAAGTTTGACGTGTTGTTTTCAGCAAATGCTGTCGAAAACGATGTAAGCGCCAGCACGAAAGTCGCCGCTCTAACTACCGTTCTTAGCAAACCGTATCTCATTTTTCTCTCCCTGTCCGTCGATACGCTACCACCGACTTGGCATGCGCCTTGCCCTTCTAACGGTAAAATGCGAATCATGACTTTGTCAAGTAATGAAACAAAACGTCTCATTAATGCACAAAACGGTAAGCGTTGAGAGTTTCACGCATTGATTTTTATGCATTTCCCATCATGAGCAAGCGACGCCTCAGAAATGAGTATGTGAAGGTGGAAAGCCCTTATCGCGCGCCGCGGTGTGTCGATATCGGCCTTGGTGCTCCCCCTTGAGATAAAGCACCGTGGTCTGGAATTATGATGTCATCCGCCGTCAAACGTCTAGACTCTCGCACTTGGGGAACCCGGATCATTCTTTGCAGATGAAATCAGGGAGACAGCAACTCCTCTTCCCAGTGTCGCCACAAATCCTCTTCAGTAGCACCATCGTCGTAAGCTGGTGTTCTGACGATCGCAGATAAGGTATTGACGCATCTCCCGCAAATCGGCGCAGAGAAATGACGAAAGGGCAAAAAATCATCTACACGCCCGACGAAATGTCTTGGCTCGAAGAACGCGCGACGATGCCGCGCCGTGAACTCCATGCGGCATTCGTAAAAGCCTTTGGGCGCAAAGACGTGGCTGTGTCGAACATCAAGTCCCTCTGCACCCGTAAGGGATGGAAAACGGGACGAACCGGACAATTCGCCACCGGACACCGTGTATCGGATTTACCGCGAATTGGAGCTGAACCTGCGTATCCGGCCGCGCAAGCGTCTGAAGCGGCCTAAACCAGATGAACTGGCAGTGCCGGCCGCCCCCAACCACACATGGTCGATGGACTTCATGCAGGATCAGCTTGCAGATGGTCGGAACTTTCGGGCGTTGAACGTACTGGATGACTTCAATCGAGAGGGTCTGGGCATCGAGGTGGACTTCTCGTTGCCAGCGATGCGTGTCGTGCGCGGCCTGACCCAAATCATAGAATGGCGGGGGGGCTCCACAGGTCATTCGTGTTGATAATGGACCTGAATATGTCAGTGGCTTGCTCAAACCATGGGCCGAGACACGCGGCATCCGCATTGAATACATCCAGCCCGGCCAGCCGCAGCAAAGCGCCTATATCGAGCGCTACAACCGTACGGTTCGGCACGAATGGCTGGACCAGAACATCTTTGAAAGGGACTGTTGCATTAATTGGTTGGTTTGGCCATTTTCGTGCTTTTGAGGTTGGACATGCCGCGCATATCCCCATTCAAACATCATCGCTTTCCGCGTGAGATCATCTTGTGTGCTGTTCGTTGGTACCTGCGTTATCCACTTTCCTATCAGGATGTGGTCGATCTCCTGGCAGAGCGCGATGTCACCGTTGACCGGTCGACCATCTATCGCTGGGTTCAGAAGTTCGGCCCCGAATTAACCAAGCGCACCGAGAAACACCTGCGCCGTGCGAGCGTCGACTGGCATGTCGACGAGACCTACATTCGTGTGGGCGGCAAATGGCGCTATCTCTGGCGCGCCATCGATGCCAACGGTCAGATGGTTGATTTCCGCCTCACCGCGCGACGCGATGTAAAGGCTGCCAGAGCCTTTCTTAAAAAGGCCATCGAGCGTGTCCGTCTGCACCGGCCGGTCACAATTGTGACCGACAAGGCGCACAGCTATCGACGCGTCATTCGTGAGATCAATCACCAATATGACCCGCACTTCGACAGCATCAAACACATTGATCGGAAGTGGCGCAACAATCGGATCGAGAGCGATCACGCGGCCATGAAACGGCTACTCGGATACCGGCAGAGCTTCCAATCCTTACGATCGGCCAAGGCGACCCTCAGCGGCATCGAGACAATCCGCACTATCAAACACGGGCACATCCATCACAAAAAACCAGGTATCAAGGGAGAGATCGCATTCATCCGCAGCCTGTTCGAAGCCGCCTGATGACCGCGGCGGCACCGGCGATTTCTTGACCGTTGTAGGTTAATGCAACAGTCCCGTCAGGAACCATGCGGACTTGTAGGTGATGCCCAGAACGCGGTGAAGCTGGTAGCTGCTGATACCCTTCTTGCTAGATACCATCAGGTGAATGGCTTGCAGCCAAAGGTGCAGCGGCAGGTGGCTTTCTTCAAAAATCGTACCCTTGCGAACCGTGAACTGGCCACGGCAATCGCGGCACTTCCACAGACCGTGGCGCTCTTTACCCTCTGGGTTTTTCTTGCTGGCCTTGGTGCGAACGCCTTCCAGCTTATACGCACTGTCGATCATGCCGCAGTGTGGGCATACTGGACCATCAACCCAAAGCATCGATTCAACGTGGGCAAATGCTGCTGCTTCGTCGTGCATGTATGGGGCGGAAAGAACGGACATTGGAGCAACCTCTAACTTGTTGATTTATATGTACGTTTTCACTTTGGGTTTGTCAAGTATACAACCGCCCTTTGTTGGGTCGGACTCTAAGTCAAATGGAGGAAAAATCCCGTGGCAGGTCAACTAGTACTCGGTTATTTTGAATTGATCTTCAAAGTTTGACCTGCCCCCGCCTCATCGCAGCTATCGTTGCGAGCATAGGTAGAAAGGTGGTTCATCCCTTTAGGTCAACTCAATGACACACACTTGAGAAGGATCTCCTAAATGTGGCATATAGTCCAATTGGGTGGCGGTATTGCCTCATAATTGCCATTATTAATTTTAAGGATTGAAGGGTATCTTACAGTGTGTCTGTTAAGCAGGCAAATCAAACTCTTGCCTCTCAAGAGTTTTCTACCCTCCTCGAACCCGCCAATTAGTTTGGCGGGTTCATTATTTCCAAGTGACCAGCCACTGAACTTTCATTTCGTGCAGCGGGTTGGGCGATTGCGGTGGTCAGGTGCAGGGCGAACGCCTGACAGGCTATTCTTTTGCGCTTGAGGTCGGCAAAGAGGTCCCGTTTGACGACACCATCACGATCACCCCGCAAGTGCAGTTGTCCTATGCCACCGCGACAGAGGACGGGTTTACCGACGAACAAGGTCTGGACGGGTCTTTTGAAGCTGACCTGCCCGCTGCTAGTCCCTCATTCATAACGAGAGTCTGCAGGTTGGATTCT
>CAYZKE010000023.1:12534-15961 GCA_964478505.1 uncultured Loktanella sp. | reverse complement strand
GTCGCCCCCTTGATGATCCATGATGATGGCAGAAAGAAAGAATCTGCGACCGCAAGTTAAGGCCGTGACCGTCCGTCACATAAGCACGGGATCCCCCTTTGAGGCCCAAATTTGCTACAGCCGTGCTGTCGTCGCTGATGGCTGGGTCTTCGTGGCGGGTACGACGGGATATGACTATGCCCGTGTGGTCATGCCCGAGACTATTGAAGAGCAATGCACAAACGCGCTCGCAACGATCGCCAAAGCGTTGGAAGAGGCGGGCAGTGGGCTCGATCATGTGGTGCGGGTTAACTATATTGTGCCGGACAAATCCGAATGGCCCAAATGCTGGCCCATCACATCGCAGGCATTCGCGCAGGCAAGACCTGCCGCGACGATGATTTCGGCGGACCTGCAAACGCCGGAAATGAAGATCGAAATCGAGGTGACTGCGCGGGTCCCCGCCTGAACCCACTGGACCTTTCTGCGCCGTTCGTGCATGAAAGGCGTATCAATCGGAGACATGATATGAGCCTCGGTCACAACATCAAACGCATTTTCACATGGTGGGACGGTCAGTCTTTCGGCACCCAGCTTTGGACAAGCCGCAATGGCACGAAAGTCGGTGAAGATGCCGAGGGCAATATCTATTACCGCAACAAGGACGATAGCCGCCGCTGGGTCATTTACAACGGCGTCAATGAGGCCACACGCGTGACCCCCGAATGGCATGGCTGGTTGCACCACACATGGGATCAGCCACCGACCGAAGTGCCGGTCGCGCATAAAGTATGGGAAAAGCCGCATCAGGAAAACCTCACCGGCACCATGGCGGCCTATGCCCCGGCGGGCTCCATCCGCCGGAAAGCACCCGTCGCACGCTCGGACTATGAGGCGTGGACGCCAGAATAGGCGCGCTGTAATGCGGTCATTTTTTGCATCTTCCCTTCTGGGCCTTTCCCTGATCGCAGCACCGCTTGGCGCGCAGGAAATTGTGACAACCCCGATTGACCAGATCCCGCTGGATGAACTGATCGGTCAATTGACGACAGTTCCCAATGAGGAAGAAGAAGAACTGCTGACGACCGTCAGAGAGGCCGTCACGTTGGAGGTGGCGAGTGCCACATCAGGTGAACTGCGCGTGTTGGACAAGCTGACGGGCTATGTCACGGACCTGAACCTTGGGACAGGTGAAACCGCCAGTCTGGGCTTTCTCACGGTCACGATGAACGATTGCCGTTATCCTGTCGAAAACCCGTCGGGTGATGCATTTACGGAACTTCTGGTGCGGGATACGCGCGAAACCACACCGCTCTTCAGCGGCTGGATGCTGGCCTCATCCCCTGCGCTGAACGCGATGGACCATCCGCGCTATGACGTTTGGGCGTTGCGCTGTATTACGTCCTGAGCTGTTGGAACGGGGCTTTTAGCATCAAAAGAAGCGTCGTGTGACAGGGCTTGCGCCAAGAGCGCATGATAATGTTCGCGCGGAATTTCAACAGCACCCAGACTGGCCAGATGCGGTGTAATGAACTGCGTATCAAAAAGCTGAAACCCCGAGAGACGTAGCCGGTCTACCAGATAGGCAAGCGCGATTTTTGATGCATCCGTGGCGCGGCTGAACATGCTTTCGCCAAAGAACGCCGCCCCGATGGTCACACCATAGACCCCGCCGACAAGTCGCTCTTGGTCCCAGATTTCAATGGAATGGGCAAAGCCGGTTGCGTGCAATTCGCAGTAGAGGTCAAAGATTGTGGCGTTAATCCATGTCTCATCGCGGTCCGCACATCCGCGCACCACATCGGCAAAAGCCGCATCAAAGGTGATCGTAAAAGTACTTTGCCGCATCCGCCGCGCCAGACTGCGGGAAATGCGGAAACCGTCCAAGGGGAACACGCCGCGCATGCGTGGATCGACCCAAAACACTTCCGGATCGTCGCGCCCCTCTGACATCGGAAACACGCCCACCTGATAGGCCTGCAACAGCAGATCGGCGGTCAGGGTGGGCGCGTTGTCTTTCATGGCGCGCTAGTGAAGGTGGTCTTCAAGCCAGTGTTCAAGCCAGTGGATGTTATAGTCACCGGTTTGCACGGCTTTTTCGGCCAAGAGCGCGTGGAAGAGCGGGATGGTGGTATCGACGCCGTCAACGATCAACTCTCCCAAAGCGCGCTCCAGTCGCGCAAGCGCCTCTGGGCGGTCGCGGCCATGGACGATCAGCTTGCCGATCAGACTGTCGTAGTAGGGCGGAATGCGATAGCCGTCATAAAGCGCTGAATCCATCCGGACACCCAAACCACCCGGCGCGTGATATTGGGTAATCGTGCCGGGGCAGGGCGAAAAGTTCGGTAGTTTTTCCGCGTTGATCCGCACTTCAATGGCATGCCCGTTGATTTGCAAATCGTCCTGCGTGAACGACATAGGCAGACCTGACGCCACGCGCAGCTGTTCACGCACCAGATCGACACCAAAGATGGCTTCTGTCACAGGGTGTTCCACCTGCAAACGCGTGTTCATTTCGATGAAGTAGAACTCGTCGTTTTCAAACAGGAACTCGATTGTGCCTGCGCCAATATAGTTGATCTTGGCCACAGCATCGGCGCAGACCTTACCGATCCGCGCGCGCAGCTCGGGTGTGATGCATGGGCCGGGGGCCTCTTCAAACACCTTCTGGTGGCGGCGCTGGAGCGAGCAATCACGCTCACCAAGGTGGACTGCGTTGCCTTTCCCGTCGCCAAAGACCTGAATTTCGATATGGCGCGGCGTGGTCAGATATTTCTCGATATAGACTTCGTCATTACCGAAAGCGGCTTTGCCTTCGGCGCGGGCCGAATGGAAGGCCTGCTCCATGTCAGCGGCGGTTTGCGCCACTTTCATGCCGCGGCCACCGCCACCAGCCGTGGCTTTGATGATGACCGGATAGCCGACTTCCTCGCCGATGCGCTTGGCATCAGCCAAAGTTGGCACGCCGCCGTCAGAGCCGGGTACACAAGGCACGCCCAATGCTTTCATCGTGTCTTTGGCGGTGATTTTATCGCCCATGACGCGGATATGTTCGGCTGTGGGGCCAATGAATGTCAGGTCGTGGTCTTCGACCGCCTGCACGAAGGCCGCGTTTTCCGACAGAAAGCCGTAACCGGGGTGAATGGCCTGCGCGCCCGTGATTTCACACGCCGAGATGATGGCGGGAAACGACAGATAGCTTTGCGCGGAAGAGGGGGGGCCGATGCAGATCGCCTCATCCGCCATGCGCACGTGCATGGCGTCCGCGTCAGCGGTGGAATGCACTGCAACAGATTTGACGCCCATCTCGCGGCAGGCGCGCACGACACGCAAGGCGATTTCGCCCCGGTTCGCGATAAGAATTTTATCGAACATGGGTCTGCCCTTATTCGATGATCACAAGAGGTGCGCCGAATTCGACCGGACCACCATCTTCGACCAGAATACG
>CAYZKE010000023.1:8258-12434 GCA_964478505.1 uncultured Loktanella sp. | reverse complement strand
TGATCACAAGAGGTGCGCCGAATTCGACCGGACCACCATCTTCGACCAGAATACGTTTGATCGTACCGGCGCGTGGCGCAGGGATGTGGTTCATTGTTTTCATGGCTTCGATGATCAGGATCGTGTCGCCTTCCTTGACCGTCGCGCCGACTGTCGCGAAAGGGGCAGCACCAGGTTCAGGGGCCATGTAGACTGTGCCGACCATGGGGGATGTCACCGCACCGGGGTGATTAGATGGGTCGGACATGTCAGCCGTGGGTGCTGCAGGCGCGGCTGGTGCCGCAGGGGCAAGCGGGGCAGGTGCTGCTGCCGCAGGCGCGCTCGCTTGCACGATCGTCTGGGTCTGGCGGCTGACGCGCACGTTCAGGCTGTCGTTTTCACCATAGTCCCTTTTGACTTGCAGTTCAGTCAGATCATTTTCGCGCAACAGCTCGGCCAATGCCGCAATAAAGCTGACGTCGCTCTCGTGAGAAGTTTTGTTGCCCATGTTTTCCTCGGCCGGTTGCCCATATTATTCTGGCTTTGGCGACGTTACGTCACAAAGCATCAGCGTTCTTATAGGGCAAGCCAACGAAGGTGGAAAGCGCAGCGATCTGGAAAAACGCTTATACTGTCGTTTCGTCACGATCATCCGATGCGGTCGTTGCATCTGCTGCGGTCGGTGGGTTGGTCTCGCTTTCGCTCTCAAACGGGAGCATGGGCACGTCGTAAGGGCGCAGTGTTCGCTCTGGTGGGGCTATTTCCGCCGGGTTTTCGGGGTAATCAGTCCCCGACAATCGCGCCGTCACCACCTGTGCCACATAGTGTTTGTTGTCAGGCAGTGTGGCGCTGGGATCTGTCGGTTCGACTGCCTGAACCTTCGTCGTGATAGCACGGGGAAGGACAGGTCCAACGGTAGCGGCGGCCGCGGACGCCGAAAAAGAAAGCGGTATTTCCATAATCAGGGCTCCGAAAAGCGTAAAATTGACACGTCAAGAATCGCTTTTTCGGATTACTGAAACCTTAACCGCAGAGATGAATATCTCTGCGATTTAAGATTAACGCTGGATCAAATGGCGAGGTATTGCTCGCGCAGCGCGGTATTTTCAAGAACTTCTTTGGCAGAGCCGTCAAACACGACCTTGCCAATGTCGAGGATCACCGCGCGGTCTGCCAGTTTCAGCGCGGCAACCGCGTTTTGTTCCACGATCACGGTTGTGATGCCCTGATCACGGATCACGCCCAGCGTCTTGGCGATTTCCTGCACAATGACCGGGGCGAGACCCTCATAGGGTTCGTCCAGCAGCAGCACCTTGATGTCACGGGCAAGCGCCCGGGCGATCGCCAGCATCTGTTGCTCACCACCCGACAGGGTAACGCCCTCTTGCTTGCGGCGCTCACCCAGACGCGGGAACAGCTCGTAAATACGTTCCAGAGACCAGCCTTTGGGCGGGGCGATCTGGGCCAGTTGCAGGTTTTCCTCTACGGTCAGGCCGGGGATGATGCGCCGGTCCTCTGGGACAAGAGAAATCCCGTGCTGCGCGGCTTCATGGGATTTCATCTCGTGCAGGGGTTTGTGATCCAGCCAGATTTCGCCGTGGGTGACGGCAGGATCGTCCAGCCGCGCGATGGTGCGCAGCGTCGATGTCTTGCCAGCGCCGTTACGCCCCAAAAGCGCGAGGATCTCGCCCTCGTGGATATTGAAGCTGACGTTCTGGACGATGTAGCTTTCGCCATAATAGGCCTCGACCTCCCACAGACTCAGGAAAGCAGGGTGGGTGGCGGCGTTGTTGGCGTTCTTGTTGAAAGGTGCGTTCATGTTTGTAACTCCGGTGTTGGGCTCGCCGGGTCCCATCGCTAGGACCCGCTGGTATTAGACTTGCGCCTCGCCCAGATATGCTTCGCGCACCTTTGGGTGCCCTTTGATGTTGTCAGGGGTGTCTTCCACAAGCGGGGTGCCCTGCGCGAGCACGGTGATCCGCTCGGCCAGCGAGAACACGACGTTCATGTCATGCTCGATGATGGCCATGGTGATCCCGCGCTTTTCACGGATTTCTTTCAGCAGAGCGATTGTATTCTGCGTGTCCGCCCGTGCCATGCCCGCCGTCGGTTCGTCCAAGAGCAAGAGTTTGGGGTCTTGCACCAGACACATCGCCATTTCCAAGCGCCGCTTGTCACCGCGTGACAGGCTCGATGCCAGCATATCGCGTTTCTCAAGCATATTGACGTCGGCAAGGATCGCCTCTGCCTGCTGCTGGATACCCTTTTCCGCGAAGATGCTTTCGATCGCATGCATCCGGAACGCGCCATCGCGTTTGGCAAAGCAGGGGATCATGACGTTTTCAAACACACTCAGATCGCTGAAGATCTCCGGTGTCTGGAATACGCGGCTGATCCCCATCTGGTTGATCTCGTGCGGCTTGCGCCCCAGTACCGATTGCCCGTCGAACATCACCGATCCGCTATCGGGGATCAGCTTGCCCACCAGAACGTTCAGCAAGGTCGATTTGCCTGCGCCGTTGGGGCCGATGATTGCGTGGGTGGTGTTTTCCTTGATGCTCAGGTTCACGTCACCCAGCGCCTGCAAACCACCAAACCGCTTGTTGATGCCTTTTACTTCTAACAAACCCATCGTCTGTCTCCTTATTCGGCCGGTTCAGTGGCGTTTGGCTTGGTCTCTTCGGCTTTCTTGCGGCTGAAAAGAGCCCCTATTTTCTGGCCACCTTGCACAAGGCCTCCGGGCAGGAAGATCACGACCAGCATGAACATGATACCAAGGGTCAGGTGCCAGCCTTTGCCGATGAACGGATAGATCATCGCAACAACCACATCCTCAAGACCATCCGGCAGGAAGGCGAACCACCCGTGCAGGATCGTCTCGTTGATCTTGGAGAAGATATTTTCAAAGTATTTGATCATACCTGCGCCAAGCACCGGACCGATCAAGGTCCCTGCACCGCCAAGGATCGTCATCAGAACGACCTCGCCCGATGCGGTCCACTGCATCCGCTCGGCCCCTGCCAGAGGGTCCATTGATGCCATCAAGCCACCGGCCAGACCCGCATACATGCCGGAGATCACAAAGGCCGCAAGCGTATAGGGACGTGCGTTCAGACCTGTATAGCTCATCCGGGTCTGGTTCGATTTGATCGCACGCAGCATCATGCCGAACGGTGACCGGAAAATCCGGATCGAGATATAGAAGGCGATGATCATGAAGAATGCAGCTAGATAGTAGCCCGCATTGAACGTGAACAGCCATGCACCCACGTTCCATTCAAAGCTTGAGCGCATCTCAAGCCCGAAGAGAGCAGGGACAGGGATGTTGCCTGTTGCTGTCTGCGCGGCACCAAAGATCCGTGGATCGCTCAAGGCCAGCTGTAGCCCTGTCTCGCCACCTGTGATCGGTGTCAGCACCGAATAGGCCAGTGCAAAGGACATTTGCGCAAAGGCCAGCGTCAGGATCGAGAAATAGATGCCTGACCGCCGTAGCGAGATATAGCCAATGAGCAGCGAGAAGAGGCCCGCAATCACAACACTGATCGCGATCGCCGGCAGCACGTTCATGCTGAGCAGTTTGAACATCCAGACCGCCCCGTATGATCCCGCGCCCAAGAAGGCGGCGTGGCCAAAGGATAGATAGCCGGTCAGACCAAACAGGATGTTGAAACCGATGGCGAAGATACCAAAGATCACGAAACGCTGCATCAGGTCAGGGTAGCCTGCGTTGAATTGTGCCAAATCCGAGCCTTCGGGGAATGGATTAAGCAGGAACGGGGCGAACATCGTCAGACCAATGACGATCAGGAGCAGCCGGAAGTCTTTCTTTTCGAGACCAAGCATTGCTTATTCCTCCATCACGCCTTTGCGACCCATCAGGCCACGCGGACGTGTCAACAAAATGATAATTGCGACCAGGTAGATAATGATCTGGTTAATGCCTGGCAGCAGGTCGATGACCGCCGACATAGAGGCAAAGCTTTCCAGAATACCCAGCATGAACCCGGCTGCGACCGCACCGGGCAAAGAGCCCATGCCGCCCACAACGACCACCACAAAGCTCAGCACAAGAAAGTCCATGCCCATGTGGTAGTTGGGTGAATTGATTGGCGCATACATGACGCCCGCGAGACCCGCGACTGCCGCCGCGATGCCGAACATGATCGTAAAGCGCTTGTCGATGTCGATCCCGAGGAT
>CAYZKE010000023.1:2025-8158 GCA_964478505.1 uncultured Loktanella sp. | reverse complement strand
CCGCCGCGATGCCGAACATGATCGTAAAGCGCTTGTCGATGTCGATCCCGAGGATACCTACGGTTTCGCGGTCGGCCATGCCGGCGCGCACAACCATGCCGAAGGTGGTGAATTGCAAGAAGGCGAAAACAGCACCGATCACGACGACAGAGAAGAAGAAATAGACCAGACGCCAGTAGGGATAGATGATCGCGTTCGGATCGAATCCAAGTACCACGCCGAAATCGAAACTGCCGACAAATGCGTCGGGTGCAGGGGTCGGGATCGGGTTTGCGCCGTAGAAATATTTGACGATCTCCTGGATCACGATGGCAAGGCCAAAGGTCACAAGAATCTGGTCCGCATGCGGACGCTTATAGAAGTACTTGATCAGACCCCGCTCCATAGCGAAACCGATGCCGACCATGATCGGGATGGCCACGAGGATCGAGATCGGCACCGCCCAGTCAATGATCGTGTCACCGGCGGCTTGGCCGAAGAAGTCGTAAAGATAGGGCACATCGACTTGCAGCGGGTTGCCCAGAAAGTCTGTCCGCGTCTCGTCCACCACCTTATGGCTCAGCGTCAGCAGATTGCTCATCGTGACAGCGACAAACGCGCCGAGCATAAACAGTGCGCCATGGGCAAAGTTAACGACACCAAGCGTGCCGAAGATAAGCGTCAGGCCGAGCGCGATCAGCGCATAAGCCGAGCCTTTGTCCAACCCGTTGAGAATTTGAAGAATGAACTGGTCCATCGTGTGACCTCTGATCAGTTATTGGGGGGTGAGCTGCGGGTGCTCTTTGCCATTCCACTGCCAGCGTGCGGCGTGAATTGACCCGGATGGGTTCAGGTCACCCCAAGGGGTGACCTGATAATGTGTATGGCTTATGCGCCTGGGTTACATGTACCCAATGCGCCACCAGCAAACTGCGGGTGATCTGCAGGGTATGTGACCTGAGCGACTGGCGTAATTTCAACGATCTCGAGAAGGTCGAATTCGTTTTCTGGGTTTTCTTTACCCTTCACAACCAGCACGTCCTTGAAGCACTGGTGGTCTTCGCCACGGTAGAGTGTCGGGCCGTTGCCCAAGCCGTCGAACTCGAAGTCCTCAAGGGCTTCAACAACCGCACATGGGTTGAACGAACCTGCACGTGTTACGGCGTCTGCATAAAGCAGGGTCTGCACGTAGCATGTGTGCGCAGCCTGGGATGGTGGGAAGCCGTACTTTGTGCCGAACGAACGCACGAAGGCTTGTGATGCTGCGTCCTGCAGCGACCAGTGCCAGTTTGTCGAACCGAAGATACCTGCAACCGCAGAACCCGCACCACGTGCCATCAGACGCGAGTAGAGCGGAACAACGATCTCAAAGTTCTTACCGTTGGCTTGTGCTTCACGCAGGCCGAACTGCACCGCGTTGGTCAGCGAGTTCACCATGTTCCCGCCGTAGTGGTTCAGAACCAGAACGTCGGCGCCCGAGTTCAGAACAGGCGCGATGTAGGACGAGAAATCGGTCTGTGTCAGCGGTGTCAGGACCGTGTTCACAGTTTCCCAACCCATGGCTTCTGTGGATGTGCGCACAGCTTCTTCTGTGGTGTAACCCCAGTTGTAGTCCGCTGTCAGGTGATAGGCTTTCCGGTCGCTGCCGTAAGCTGCCTGCAACACAGGCGCGAGTGCTGCACCGGACATGTAGGAGTTAAAGAAGTGGCGGAAACCGTTGGCCCGCTTGTCTTTACCTGTTGTGTCGTTGGAGTGTGTCAGACCAGCCATAAAGATAACGCCAGCCTCTTGGCAAAGCGCCTGCACGGCCACAGCCACACCAGAGGACGAACCACCGGTGATCATGATTGCGCCGTCTTTTTCAATCATCGAACGGGCAGATGCGCGGGCGGCGTCAGACTTGGTCTGCGTGTCACCTGTCACATAACCAACGCGACGGCCCAGAATACCTGCGCCTTCAAGTGCTTGGGACGAGAACGTGCTCAACATGCCGCCGTCGCCTTCACCGTTCAGGTGCTCGACCGCAAGCTCATAGGCGCGCAGTTCGTCTGCACCTTCATCTGCGTATGGACCTGTCTGTGGCACGTTGAAGCCAAGAATGACCTCGCTTGCGCCCGGCGCATTGGTGAAACCTGACTCTTGCGCGCGCAGATACTGCGGCAGAGCGAGACCGGCACTGGCAACCATACCAGTTTTCAGCACGCCACGACGCGAGAAATTATTGTTGGACATTATTATCCTCCCTTAAAGGTTGAAGCTGGTCGATCCTCTTCTCCCAGCCGTCGAGCACTTTACAGTACTTGCGATAGTGTCAGAGACGATGCCCCGTTTCGACAATAAGGCATTCTTTGGGCTGGACTTATTTGTAAATTCATGAACAATTAATTGTGAAATTCTGTCAACGACTTTTCTTGCGCGCGCAGAAACCATCTGAAACCTATGGGAGAATTCCGAGTGTCCAGTGGTAGCCTTGTCGGGTCCCGTATACGTGAAAAGCGGTTGGATCGCGGATTGCGACAGGCTGCTGTGGCAGAAACAGTCGGTATTTCCCCATCTTATTTGAACTTGATCGAACACAATCGGCGCAGAATCGGTGGAAAACTCCTTGCCGACCTTGCGCGCGTGCTCGAAGTTGACACAGCACTTCTGGCTGATGGTGCCGAGCGGGAGATGCTGGACGAGATGCGCAGTGCGGCGGCCAGCATGGGTGATCGCGTCGAAGTCGAGCGCACCGAAGAGCTTGCCGCGCGGTATCCAGGATGGGGGGCACTGATCGCTACGCAGGCGCGCAGGATCGCGGCACTGGAGGAAAAAAGCCGGATCCTCACGGATCGTATTTCCTATGATCCGCAACTTGCAGGCTCGCTGCACGAGGTGATCTCGGCCGTGTCCGCGATCCGGTCAACAGCGTCCATTCTGGTTGGCCCCGAGGATATCGACAGAGACTGGCAACGCAGGTTTCATGAGAATATTCATAGTGACAGCTTGCGACTGGCCAACAGCAGTGAAGCCCTGATCACCTACCTTGAGGCACCTGAGGCGGTACTGGAACATTCCGGTTCGCCCTTCGAGGCGGTCGAGACTTATCTGGCAAAGTCGGGTTTTCATGTGGCGTCAATCGAGAGTGGTGCCGATCCGTCGGTCGTCGCAAAAGAGGCAGGCTTGCAGGGCCCTGCGGAAAAAGTGCTGCTCCGCGTGCTTCAAGTCTACGCCAACGATGCTGCTGCGCTGCCGCTGGCAGCCTTTGAGAAGACGGCGCGCGCCCTGAACTATGATCCCGCCGCCATTGCCCAAAGCCTTGACGCGCGCTTGCCTCAGGTAATGCGGCGTTTGGCGCAGCTTCCGCCCCAGCAGGGGCATCCGCCGATGGGGCTGGTGGTGTGCGATGCATCTGGGGCGCTGATATTCATTAAATCCGTGCCGGGGTTCACCATGCCACGCACGGGTGGGGCCTGTCCGCTATGGCCGCTTTACGGAGCGCTCAGCCGCCCGCATCAGCCGATCCGGATGGATGTGCAACTGCCGGCCCCCAACGCGACAAGGTTTTTGTGTTTTGCCTTGGCTGAGCCTGTAGGGCCTGTTGTTTTCGATGTGCCATCTGCGTTGCAAAGCATGATGCTTGTTTTGCCGGACCCTCCTGAATCAGGCTCAGAGCCGCATGGCGTCGGTTTATCGTGCCGGATTTGCCCGCGTACGGCATGTCGCAGCCGCCGTGAACCTGCAATCGGGGGCGTTGGACCGAAATCAGAACTTTGACAGTTGCCGTGTTTGCCGTGATAGTTTCAATCAAGGGGACTCTTTGCAAAAAGAGAATATCGCAAGGGGAGGCGATGAGATGGGCAAACGTGTCCTGCTGATCGAGGATGAGCCGAACATTATCGAGGCAATCAGCTTCATACTGTCGCGCGATGGGTGGACTGTGCATACACATGAAGATGGGACATCTGCGATGGCCAAGGTGCTGGCCTTGCCACCCGATATGATCATCCTTGATGTCATGCTGCCTGGGCGCAGCGGCTTTGATATTTTGCGCGACCTGCGTGACAACGAAGTGACTAAGGCAACGCCGGTGATGATGTTGACAGCGCGGGGGCAGGATAAAGATCGCGAACTTGCCATGCGCCTTGGCGCATCGCTGTTTATGACGAAGCCGTTTTCAAATGAAGAGGTGCGCAATCACGTGCGCAACCTGATGGAGGCATGAGCCAACGCCCCAAAACGCCCGTTTTCTTACAGAAAGCCAGCTATCGCCAGCGGCGGGTGCGTGACGCGGCCAAGCTTGTTCCAGTGTTAGGGGCGGTCTTGTTGATGATGCCGCTAACTTGGCAGGACGATGCGCAAGGTGCCACAACAAACGCGTCTGCCTTGGTCTATATCTTCGGGGTCTGGATCGTCTTGATCGGGTTGACGGCTGTGCTGTCCGGTCTGATCCGGTCAAGCCCGCAGCAGGTGCATAAGGAAACATCAGAGGAATGATGTCCTTCAATGCCCTGATTGTCATTGCTTTAGCGTATGTGCTGTTGCTCTTTACGATCGCCTTCATGGCGGAACGCCGCGCGGCCAGAGGGCATTCCAATTGGCTAACCTCGCCTTGGATCTACACACTCTCGCTCAGCATCTATTGTACCGGCTGGACGTTTTATGGCGCAGTTGGCTATGCCGCGCGTTCCGGGCTTGAGTTTGTCACCATCTACCTTGGCCCCACTTTGGTTATGGTTGGCTGGTGGTGGGTCTTGCGCCGTTTGGTGCGGATCGGGCGGGCCCAGCGGATCACGTCCATCGCGGATATGGTGTCATCGCGGTTTGGGAAGTCGACACAGCTGGGTGTAATCGTAACCGTGATCTCGGTGATCGCGGCCATGCCTTATATCGCGCTGCAATTGCAATCGGTGACACTGTCTTTCGCAGTCTTCGCGCAGACCGAAGGCGTTGACTGGGCGCAAAACGATTTCAACTTCGCTGCCTTCTGGGTCGCGATCGGTCTGGCGGTCTTTACCGTGATTTTCGGCACCCGTAACCTTGATGCCAACGAACGCCACCACGGCGTTGTCATCGCCATCGCGGTTGAGGCAGTAGTTAAGCTTTTCGCGCTGGTCGCCGTTGGCATTTTCGTTGTTTGGGGCATTGCAGGCGGACCGGGCGAGATGCTGACGCGGATTGACCAGTCCGACATCGTGCTCTGGAATCAGGAAAGCGGGCGCTGGATCAGCCTCATTTTCCTCTCGGGGGCTGCGTTCCTGTGCCTGCCGCGCATGTTCCAGGTCTTGGTGATCGAGAATGCTGACGAACGCCACCTGCATATCGCTAGCTGGGCCTTTCCGCTTTATCTCTTCATGATGAGCCTCTTCGTGGTGCCCATTGCCGTCATCGGCCTTGATCTGATGCCTGCCGGAAGCAACCCTGACCTTTTTGTTCTGACTGTTCCGCTCAGCGAAGGGCGCGGCGGTTTGGCGGTGCTGTCGTTTCTTGGTGGGTTTTCTTCTGCGACATCCATGGTCATCGTTGCGACGATTGCCCTGGCGACAATGGTCTCGAACCACATGGTTGTGCCCTTCTGGCTCTATTTACAGGGCAGTCAGCAGGCGGTGATGTCGGGTGATGTGCGCCACGTGATCTTGCTGTCACGGCGGCTTTCGGTTGCGGGTATTTTACTACTGGGGTTTGTCTACTACCGTCTCTCCGGTGGCGGTACAGCGCTTGCGGCGATCGGTTTGATCTCTTTTACCGGGTCGGTGCAGATCCTTCCCGCGATGATCGGGGGCATCTTCTGGCGCGGTGCAACGGGCGTCGGGGCTGCGGCGGGGCTGATCACTGGCTTGGTGATCTGGATGTGGACCCTGTTCCTGCCAAGCTTTGGTGTTGATGCTGTCATCAGCCAGGCAGTGATGCAGCAGGGACCTTACGGTTTGTCATGGCTCAGACCACAAGCGCTTTTTGGCGCGAACGGTCTGGATCCGCTGGTCCACGGGATCGTCTGGTCCATGCTGTTGAACACTGCCACCTTTATCCTGTTTTCACTGGTCACGTTTCCCGCTCCGCTGGAACGATTGCAGGGCGCGCAATTCGTCAATGTGTTTGATCACTCGACCGCCGCACCGGCGTGGACAGGTGCCGCAACTGGCGCCGAGGATCTGTTGATCATGTCCCAGCGCAT
>CAYZKE010000023.1:0-1925 GCA_964478505.1 uncultured Loktanella sp. | reverse complement strand
AGCCAGATCAGCCATGAACTGCGCACGCCCATGACCTCGATCCGGTCTTTTTCCGATATCCTGCGTGAAGGGGTCACAAGTGATGCTGAACATGAGAAATATGCCGGCATTATCTATGATGAGGCGGTGCGTCTGACACGGCTGCTGGATGATTTGCTCGATCTGTCCGTACTCGAGAATGGGCAGGTCGAATTGCGCGACCAGACCGGACATTTGTCAGATCTGCTGGATCGTGCGGTGCGGGCGGCGGGGCTGCATGAAAGCCCTTTGAAAGTAAGTCGTGACCCTGCGTCCGAGGATGTGACCCTGACGACAGATATTGACCGGCTGGGGCAGGTCTTTATTAATTTGATCGCCAATGCGCAGAAATACTGTGATGCAAAGGCCCCGCATTTGACGATCAAGGTCAGCGAGGACGACACCGGCTACCTGATTGATTTCATCGATAACGGAAGCGGCATTGCGCCTGACAAGCAGGACCTAATCTTTGAGAAATTTTCGCGGGTGGCGGATGGGTCCAAGGCGGGCGGTGCGGGGCTTGGGCTCGCGATTTGCCGCGAAATCATGCAGCGCTTGGGTGGCGAAGTGCTCTATCTTGCCCAAAGCCGCGGTGCCGCGTTTCGGGTTCGGTTGCCGCAGGTGAAAACAACGGCGGCGTTAGAAAAGACGTAACCAATTCTGCGTATCACAGAGGTTCAATATCTGTGGCAGGCAAATGACGACAGGCACACAAGTGACATTGCTGCGGCGGATGACCCGTCCGCAAGGGCAGGGGGAGAATGAAAACCCGCTGACCTCTTCGCGGGCTGTGCGACTGGCGCTGACAAAGGCCGCGAATGACAGTGTGGGTCTGGTGCTCACGGTCGAAAGCGTGGGCGAAGAGGTGATCGCGCTGGATGATATGCTGGCGACCCTGGGGGCGGATCTAATGCTTGTGGGGCTGGAACGCGACGGGGCGCTGTCCGGTCTGATTGCGCTTGATATGGAAATGCGCGCGGCCGTGCTTGAAATGGAAACCATAGGTGCGGTCCTGACACGGCCAGCGGATACGCGGGCCCCCACGCAGACGGACAAGGCGCTTTGCGATCCTGTGCTGCAAAGTTTTCTTGGCGCTTTTCCACAGGCTGTTCTTGGAACCCCGCTGGAAGGCTGGATGGATGGTATCGCTATTGGCGCAAAGGTGGAAAGCGCGCGTGCCGCCGGGCTTGTTTTGGTGGACTGCACTTATCGTGTTGTCAGGATGAGCGTTGATCTTGGGGTTGCGGACCGTCGCGCGCAATTGGTGATTGCGCTGCCGCTGGTCGAAGTTGCGGCCGTGCCAGAGGCGGCACCGCCTGTACCCGTTGATTGGCATCAGATCTTTCGCGAAAATGTCCATGATGCGCCCGCCTGTCTTGAAGCGCGTTTGTACCGCGCGCCGATTTCATTGGCGACCGCACAGGCGTTGAAGGTGGGTACTGTGCTGCCGCTGCACGGATGTACGGTGAACTCGGTCCGGCTTTTGTCCCCTGACGGGCATGAGGTGGCGCAGGCAAAGCTGGGTCAAATCGGCGGCTATCGTGCTGTGCGGCTCGAAGCCGCCCCTTCGCCTCAGCTTTCAGAACTACCGCATCAAACAACCGCAACGCATCTCGGGATGCCCGATGTCATGGATGTTGACGCAATGACGCTTCCGGCAGATTTACCAGAGACGTCATCAGAAATGCTTGATCTGCCGAACGCAGCAGAGGCGCTTGATGTTACGGGTGGGGATACGCCGGATTTCCCGGATGTGTCTTTCGATCCAGACCCGCTTTAATTGCCTGCAAGCGCATTCAACTGTGGCCGCATCCCGCCAAGATCATAGCCTGCCGCCGATGCGGCAGACAGAATGTCGTCCGCCGACATCTCGCTGGCCTGTCCCAGCGCCCAGACAATCGTCGACC
>CAYZKE010000022.1:0-16365 GCA_964478505.1 uncultured Loktanella sp. | reverse complement strand
TTTCCCAAAGATTTGCTCAAAAAGGCCGGCTTCACCGTGCTTGAACCTGCCGACAGCCATCTGTGCTGTGGCTCTGCGGGCACTTATAATCTGATGCAGCCCGAAATCTCGAAACAGTTGAAAGCGCGCAAAGTGCAGACGCTTGAGGCGCTAACGCCCGATATCATCTCGGCGGGCAATATCGGCTGCATGATGCAGATTGGCGGCGGAACGGACGTACCGATTGTGCATACGGTCGAGCTATTGGATTGGGCGACGGGTGGGCCGCAACCGCCTGCGCTGACAGCACCGGGAAAAAGAGAGCCGCAAATTCCGATCTTGCGCTGATGTCATAATCCTGCCCTATCTATCGGTGAGAAACATCGGATGGTAAGGTCACGAATGATACGGCAGCTTCTCGTTTCAGCGATCCTCGGGTTCGCAACGACGTTTGCTGCGCATGACGGTACCCTTGTCGCGCAAGAGAGGTTTTCTTTTCAGGCCGGTCTACGTGACGGACGGGCACAGGCGACACGCGCCGTCACACGGGCCGTGGCACATCCGGAATATTCCCACAACGGCGACGCGGCAGATACCAGCGGCGTGGCCATTGATATTGCCGTTCTCGAACTGGACAGGCCGATCCGCAACACGCGGATACGCCCCTATGCGATTGCCCAACGGCCGATCACGGGTGATCAGGTGGGTGTTGTATCCTACGGGCGCGGGCGCGAAGACGCAGCCAGCCTGCAACAGGTCTGCGATGTGCTTGGGCGGCAGACCAGTGTGATCGTGATGACCTGCGATGTTGAATACGGCTCAAGCGGATCACCTGTTTTCATGATAAACGACGGCGAAACGCGGATTGCCTCGGTCGTTTCGGCCATGGCGCAGATCAACGGACAGAAGGTGTCTCTCGGCACCTCGCTTGAAGGGCCGTTGAATGTCTTGCTAAGCCATTTTGCAACACTTGGTCCGGCGCGGATCGGGGGGGCGCAGCGGCTGATGCCGAATGGTGAGCGCAATGACACGGGCGCGAAGTTCATCCAACCCTGACCCTCTTGAAAGCGAAAACAACCACCCCCAAATAGTGTGTATCGGGATGCCAATGATGGGTCCCGCATCACCGGCCTGTCCCCCTATGGGAAGGTCAGAACACTGTTATCGCTTAGAAAAAGGATGACCCAAATGCGTGCATTTGATCTGACACCACTTTACCGCGCCACCGTTGGCTTTGACCAGATCGCCGATCTGATGGATCGCGCTCTTGCCAGTGATGTCGGCCAGAACACCTATCCCCCATACAACATCGAAAAAACCGATGATGACGCATGGCGCATTTCAATCGCCGTTGCCGGTTTTTCCGATGATGACCTCGCGATTGAGGTCAAGGACCGTGCGCTTCTTGTCACAGGCCGCAAAGCCTCGGACGATAGTGAGCGCAACTACCTGCACCGTGGCATTGCCACTCGCGCATTCGAACGCCGCTTCCATCTGGCCGACCACGTCCGCGTGACCGGTGCGAGCCACGAAAACGGCATGCTCAACATTGACCTGGTGCGCGAAGTGCCCGAGGCGCTGAAACCGCGCCGGATCGAGATTACGTCTGACGCGAAGAAAGACGCCAATCTGGTTGAGGCGAAGTCGGTTAACTAAGCTTCGTATATGTCTAAGACAGGCGCGTCATCCAAACAGGATGGCGCGTCTTTTTTCATTGTAGCTCCGCAGGATCGCAGCAACGACATGCGGCGGCATCAATCTAGAGGTATCTTTGCTGCATCGACTTAGTTTGCCCTGATTTCATCAAAGAACACGCCAGTCTTCGGCTGCCAATCAGCAGTCATGGCCACGTTTCCCAACAGCATCCCCGCATCAAGGCTTAGCAGCGCTTCTTCATTGATTGGCGCACCGTTGCTTCTCTCCATACTGGTCCGGACAACCATGATCGCATACTGGCAGCCATCAATAGCCAGCGTCGCCTCTTCAATGGTGTTCATCAGAAAGAAGCCTTCGTCTGTCACCACACCGTTCACCAAGATTGAGATTGGATATCTGTAAGTCTTGCCAACCTCACTCAGGTTTGCTGACTTCGCTGCTGGATCTATCTGCAATTGAATGTGGCTCGAGGCGGACTTGCGATCAATTGCGATTACGCCGTTCCAATAAGTCGTTGTGACCTGCTCAATCGAGTCTGTTTGCCTCATCTCTCTGACGCCAGTTATTGTCCCATCATCGGAGATCGTATTCGTGACTTGGAACAAAGGTGCATTCCGGGTCAGCGTGAATGAGGTCGAGCTTGTCAGATCGACACATTCCGCAAGAACCGGCGATACAAAAGCAACTGACAAACACATCGCAGCCAGAGAAGATTTCAGCATATATTAACCTTTACCATAGCTATCTCGAAATTCGGATTTATGCGTCAATGCGCCTCGGCCCAGTTCGCACCCTGCCCTGCATCCACGGCCAGTTTCACGTCCAGTTTCACCGCCGGATCGCTCGCGTTTTCCATCACGTCCCGCGCCACACCGATCAAGTCATCCGCCGCCTCTTCATTGACCTCGAAGATCAGTTCGTCGTGGACCTGTAGCAGCATCTTGGCCGGCATCCCCTCAATTGCCGCAGGCATCCGGATCATTGCGCGCCGGATGACATCGGCTGCTGTCCCCTGGATCGGCGCGTTGATCGCCGCACGTTTGGCAAAGCCTGCTTGCGGCCCTTTGGCGTTGATCTCGGACGTGTTGATTCTACGCCCGAACAAAGTTTGCACATAACTATGCTCTTTGGCGAAAGCGATGGTGTCATCCATGTAGTTGCGGATACCGGGGAAGCGTTCGAAATACCGGTCGATGAACCCCTGCGCCTCTGCCCGCGGGATACGCAGGTTGCGCGCAAGGCCAAAGCCCGAGATGCCGTAAATCACACCAAAGTTGATCGCCTTGGCCTGACGGCGCACATCCGGTGTCATCTCGTCCAGCGGCACATCGAACATTTCAGACGCGGTCATCGCGTGAATGTCGATACCGTCCAGAAACGCCTGTTTCAGCGCATCAATCCCCGCGATATGCGCCAGAATACGCAGTTCAATCTGGGAATAGTCGAGGCTGACAATCACCTTGCCGGGTTCGGCCACGAAGGCCTCGCGAATGCGCCGCCCTTCCTCGGACCGGACGGGAATGTTCTGCAAATTCGGATCGGTCGAGGCCAGACGCCCCGTGTTCGCGCCTGCAATGGAATAGGAGGTGTGCACGCGCCCCGTTTCTTTGTTGATATGCTCTTGCAGGGCGTCCGTGTAGGTCGATTTCAGCTTGGAAAGCTGCCGCCAATCCAAGATGCGGCGCGGCATATCGTGCAAGGTCGCCAAATCCTCAAGCACATCCGCACCTGTCGAATAAGCCCCAGTCTTGCCCTTGGCAGGTTTCTTGCCATCAGGCATTTCCAGCCCCATTTCGTCGAAAAGGATTTCGCCCAATTGCTTGGGCGAGCCGACGTTAAAAGGCCGCCCCGCCATTTCCTGAATTTCCGCCTCAAGCCCCGCCATTTTCTGCGCAAAGGCATTTGACATCCGGCTCAGCGTGTCGCGGTCAACCTTGATGCCGTTCCGCTCCATCTGGGCCAGCACAGGCACCAGCGGGCGTTCCATCGTTTCATAGACGGTTGTGACGCGGTTCACATGCAGTTGCGGTTTGAACTTTTGCCACAGACGCACGGTGATATCGGCATCTTCTGCGGCGTATTTCACGGCGTCATCAACGGGGACACGATCAAAAGTGATCGCGGATTTACCGCTGCCCAACAAGGGTTTGATCGGGATCGGCGTATGCCCCAGATACCTTTCCGACAGCGTGTCCATGCCGTGATTATGCAGCCCCGCATTCATCGCGTAGGACATCAGCATGGTGTCATCAATCGGGGCAACGGTGATATCAAGGCGGGCAAAAATCTTGGCGTCGTACTTCATGTTCTGCCCGATTTTCAGGATCGCAGGATCCTCAAGCACAGGCTTCAGCATCGCCAGACATTCCGCCAAATCGATCTGACCCTCGGCCATGTCATCCGATCCGAACAGATCATCCGAAGACGCGGATTTATGGGTCAGCGGGATATAACAGGCCTGCCCTGCCGCGACACACAGCGAGATACCGACAAGATCGGCAGTCATCTCGTTCAGGCCAGTGGTTTCGGTGTCAACCGCCACATAGCCCCGTTCACGGATGCGGTCGATCCAGACCTGCAAAGCCGCCGCATCGCGCACGCAGTCATAGGCGTCCGCGTCAAAGCCAACCTGTTCAGGTGTCGCCACGTCGGTCGCAGCCGCGGCCGGCGCCTCAATCACGGGGGCTTCGACACCCAGCTTTTCAGCAATGCGTTTTGTGACTGTGCGGAACTCCATTTCGCCAAGAAAGCCCAAGAGAACCTCTGGATCAGGATCGCGCACTTCCAGATCATCAAGGCTGAAGTCCAGCGTCATGTTGCAATCAAGCTGGACCAGCTTTTTCGACAGCTCGATCTGGGCGCGATGTTCGATCAGTGTTTCGCGCCGCTTGGGCTGTTTGATCTCGCCAGCGCGGTCCAGCAGGCTTTCCAGATCACCATATTCATTGATCAAGAGCGCAGCTGTCTTGATCCCGATCCCCGGCGCACCCGGTACATTGTCCACGCTATCTCCGGCAAGCGCTTGCACATCGACCACGCGGTCGGGGCCCACGCCAAACTTTTCAACAACACCGTCGCTGTCGATGCGCTTGTTCTTCATCGGATCGAGCATTTCAACGCCATCGCCGACCAACTGCATCAGGTCCTTGTCGGATGATACAATGGTGACACGCCCACCGGCATCACGGGCCTGATGGGCAAGGGTTGCGATAATGTCGTCGGCCTCGAACCCTTCCATCTCCTCGCAAGCGATATTGAAAGCCTTGGTCGCCACACGCGTCAGCGGTATTTGCGGGCGCAGATCCTCTGGCATCGCCTCGCGATTGGCTTTGTACTGGTCGTACATATCGTTGCGGAATGTGTGGCTGCCCTTGTCGAAAATCACGGCCACATGGGTGGCGGCATCATCACCATTGTTGCCGTCGACATACCGTTGCAACATGTTGACGAAACCGCTGACGGCACCAACAGGCAGGCCATCGGATTTGCGTGTGAGGGGCGGAAGTGCATGATAGGCGCGGAAAATGAAGGCGGAACCGTCAATCAGATGCAGATGACAGCCTTTGCCGAATTTCGTTTCCATCGTTTCATCCCCTCATGTCTTGGGCGCAGATGTGCCATGATACGCATCATGGTTCCAGTGACCATCTGCCTTGCAGCGACACTTAGCGCAAAAAACGGGATGGATCAGACTTTGCCTTCAAAGTCCTTATGCACAAGTTTTGCATCGCAATAAGGACATTCAATCCAGCCTTGCTCATGCGGGATTTGAAGCCACACGCGGGGATGACCCAGCGCACCTTCACCGCCATCACAGGCCACGCGCCAATCGTTCACAATCTTTGTTTCGGGTGCCGGTGTGGACATGATCTTACCTGTCTGGTTGCCGCGGGGCGCGCCCCGCCTTAAGTCTGCACCAGACATACCGCAGGTGCGGCGCAGGGGAAAGACAACATGACCGACAATGCCATAGAAATTCACGGGCTGAAAAAGACCTATGCCGCCACCGGGCGCAGCCCTGCCAAAGAGGCGCTGGAAGGGATTGATCTGGACATTCCGCGCGGATCAATCTTTGGCCTTTTGGGGCCGAATGGCGCGGGCAAATCGACGCTGATCAACATTCTGGCGGGTCTGGTCGTGAAAACCGAAGGTACCGTAAAGATCTGGGGCTTTGATCAGGACAAGAACCCGCGCCAATCGCGCGCGGCCATCGGGATCATGCCGCAAGAGCCGCATCTGGACCCGTTTTTTACGCCTGCAGGGTCGCTGGACGTGCAAGCGGGGCTTTATGGCGTCCCCAAGAGCCAGCGCAAGACCGCCGAGATTCTTGAACTGATCGGGCTGACCGACAAGGCCGATGCTTATGCGCGGTCGTTATCCGGCGGCATGCGGCGCAGGCTTTTACTGGGGAAGGCGCTGGTGCATTCGCCGCAAATTCTTGTGCTGGATGAACCGACCGCAGGCGTGGATATCGAATTGCGCAATATGCTCTGGCAGAACGTGCGCAAGCTCAATGACGAAGGCATGACGATCATCCTGACGACCCATTACCTCGAAGAGGCCGAAGAGATGTGCGACGACATCGCCATCATCAACCACGGCGAGGTGATCGTGCGCGACAGCACCGCCAACCTGCTGGGACGGCTGGACAGCAAGACGCTGGTGATCACCCCCGACAGCCCCGCCGATCTGCCCGCCCTGCCCGATACGATTACCGGACAAAAGCTGGCCAATGGCACCCTGACCTTCACCTACCAGAGCGGCACAACACCCGCAGATCAGATCCTGAACATCGTGCGGGATGCCGGGATCACGATCAAGGATGTCAAAACCCAAGAGGCGCATCTGGAAGAGGTGTTCCTGTCGCTCACCTCATCCAAATAGGCATGGACTTTCCATGTCCCTTCAAACTTCCCCCGGAGGGCATCAAAATTCCTGAATTTTGATTAGCGCGCCAGCATCCGCCCTAAGGGACGACCGCCCAGAATATGCATGTGGTAGTGCGGCACTTCCTGCACCCCGTGCGCGCGCGTGTTGGCAATCGCGCGGAACCCTTCTTCCACACCGGTCAGACGACACACCTCGGCCACGGCCTGCATAAAGCCACTATGTTCTTCGGCCGAGGCATCGCGGGCAAAGTGATCAAGGCTCATATAAGGGCCTTTTGGAATGACCAGGACATGCACGGGCGCCTGTGGCGTGATGTCTTCAAAGGCGAGCGCATATTCGTTTTCATAAACGGTTTTATTGGGGATTTCTCCACGCAGGATTTTTGCAAAGATGTTCTGATCGTCGTAGGCGTATTCCATGTGTATCCTCAATCAACAAAGAGATGGGGGGTGTCTGCAAGCGTGCGTGCTACATCCGGCGACACGCTCAGAAACTGGGCAAGTGCAGATGCATTTTCGTCTGTCGTCGCCGTTTCCTTGATCCGGCTGGCATTCACAAATTGCGCATCGCGAATGGCTTCGCGCTCATAAACCATATCATGACGGATGGTCGGCAAAAGGCGCGCAAAGGTGGCCTCGCTGGTCTGAGGACCGGCAAGGCCAACCCGCATTGCATGACCGATCAGGTAGTCATCGTCAAAAGCACATTCGATCTCAAGCAGGCGCACAGTGGCGCGGTCGGTGTAGAAATCCGTAATCAGATCGAGGCTCGATGTATCCAGACAGATCACCAAGCGGTCGCTGTCAAAATGATCGAAAAGCAGTCGCATCAAGGCACGCCGGTGCCGTCCACGTTTCTGCAAAGAGGTCTCGATGCCGCCAAGGTCTGGTAGCGGTGTTTCATCTTCGTTAAACAGGTACTCCAAAGCCGGCACATTTGTATGATGCTGGATCGCGGCCACAAGTCGCTTGGCGACGTGCCATTTTTTGCACGCGATGATCATCAACTCGCGACTGCGCCCGAGTGTCGTTTCATTCTCCCAGAACCGTGGCGCAAAGCGCCGCCCTACGCGGCCCCGACCCGTCAGGAACTGAAACAAGCTGCGCCCTTCGTCCGAAATCACAAAATCCATCCGGTCGCTGGCATAGAGCGTGCCAAGCCTGCCGCGCAGGTCTTCTGCCTCTGGGCTGATCTTGCGGGCAAATAGCGATCCTTGCCCCAAGAGCAGCTCATAATGATCGTTATAGAAGGTCACCGGCATACCGTAGTCCGTAAACATCAGAAACGTCAGCGTACGGTTCTCGATCTCGCGGGCAGGCACCAGATGACGCACGAGGGTCTGAAAGAACGTCTCATCCGGGATCCAGGTTGTGCGGAAAAAGCGCATCACATCACGGCGGGCATAGGCGAACTCCAGGATCGCCTCGATGGTCTGACGGCGCAAACACCACCATTGGCTGCCGATCATGATCTGCAAATCCTCGGGGATTTTGCGCGTCATCCTGAAACGCTTTTGCAGCTCTAGCGCGGTATAGAACCGGCGCTTCTGCGTCCGCTCGTTAAAGAAATGGCGATACACCAGACGTTCCTCGCGAAAGCCGGTCTTGATCCAGTTGCTGTCAAAGAAATCATGGCTTTCGATGTAATCCACATCGTTCGCATCCAGCAGCTCATGGGCAAATTTCGCAGACTTGATGGGCATGCAATCGCCCGACACCATGTAGAAATGCGTCGCCCGCGGAAAGGCTGTGACAGCGGCCTCGACGGCATGCAGCGTGGCTTGCACCAGGCTCCACTCACCCCATCCGCATTTCACGCGCCGCTTGGCAAAAGCCACATTCTCATTGCCCGCCAAAGCCGCTTCGATCTCGCGAAAATCCTGCGCCGAGGCAGAGGCATCAAAGTGGATCGCGATATAGTCACCCGCCGCCGTCAACTGCTCTGCCTGCTGGATAATCGCCGCAGGGTTCTTGTGACACAGCAAGATAAAGGCGACACGTGCCATGTTTTCGTTCGATCCTCTTTCACAAGTCGTGCTCAAAGCTGTCATAACGCGAACAGACATTGAAGTTACAGGCTTTCTTTGCTTTGAAAGAGGCCAGTACTCGAAAAGGATTTCTGCGTGGCGAATTTTCCCGGAACCTGGATGACCGAAAGCGAAAGCGTGGTTTACCGCGTAGTGCCCAAATGCGCCTGCTCGACCATTGGTCAGATCATGTACTATTCAGACCATGGCGCCTTTTTCGACGGTGACATCCATGATGCCAAGACGGGCATCCACAAATGGGCACTGGACGACAGCAAGCCGCTGATTGAGCGGAACGTGGCGGCGCACCAAAGCTATGCGTTTACCTGTGTGCGCAATCCCTACACGCGCATTCTGTCGTCTTTCTTTGACAAGATTTGCGGCGTGCAGCGCAACGGCAAATACTATCGCGGCAATCTGGTGCCACTGCTGATCCAAAAATACGGGATCGAGGTAGGCGACCCTGAAAGCGGCTTTGAATTCGACCAGATCAAGAGCTTCCGGCGCTTCCTTTTGTTCGCGCGCGATACCATCCGCTGGCGGCGCCCGATGGAGCCTGACATTCACTGGTCGGCTATGTCCGGTCATATCTCGACCTTCATCGTGAACGGCGGGCGTTACGACAGCATTTTCTGGACCGAGAAATTCAATGACGGGATGCAGCGGGTGCTGGACGGTATCGAAACCAAACACCCCGTCGATCTGGCGCAGATACCGCGTTTCAACGAAAGCGAAGGACACGGCCCCAAACGTGCCCATCCTGTCGAGGATTACTTCGACGATCTGTCCATGCATATCGTCTATGAGATCTACAAAAAGGACTTTCGTATCTTCAAATACGATTTCGAAAATCCCGCCAACAAGATGCCCATTGGCGAGATTGATCTCGATGAGGTTCACGCCAAACTTGGCTGACACTCGACATTTGCGCCGCATGGCCTAACTCTTTGATCGTAAAGACGAAGGATGTGGTCTTATGTCGGTCGTATTGATCCTGGGCAGTGGCCCGAATGTCGTAAAATGCCGTGAGTGGCCGCGTGATCCCTTTGACCGGATCGTGGCGATCAATAACGGCTGGGCCGTGCGCCCTGATTGGGATGATCTGATCCATCCTGACGACTTTCCTGTCGAGCGCATGCCGGTTGATATGTCCGCAACCCAACGGATCATCCGTGCTGCGGATTATGTGCCATTCCAGAATACATTGGGTGGTTTTGTTTATGCCGGTGGCACGATGGCCTTTACCGCGTCCTACTGGGCTTTGGCCGCGCTCAAGCCACGGGTGATCGCCGTCTTGGGCTGCGACATGGTCTACGACGATGCTAGCAAAACCCATTTCTACGGTAAAGGCACAGCCGATCCACTGCGCGAAGACGTCTCACTCCGGTCTCTTGAGGCAAAATCTGCGCGCTTGATGGCACTGGCCGCACGCCAAGGGTGCGCGATGGTCAACCTGTCAACAGATGAAAGCAGGCTGGTGTTTCCACGCGCCACGCCAGAGACCGCAGCAGATGCCAAACCACTGTCACCAAACGAAGCGGTCATTGACGCCGCTTTGGCCGAAGAGGAACGTTTGGGGTATTACGTCCCCTCCGGCAAATACTGGAAAGAGGAAAGCCGCTTTGATGTGGCCGCCATAGATGCGCTGGATGCGCTCTGGCTTAAAGCAGTCCCTGCCCTTTGAACAAAGCTTTCAAATCCGCCTCGGGGCGCGCACCGATGTGGCTGATCACCTCGGATGCGGCGACATTGCCCATCATTGCGCAGGTCTGAAGATCGTGACCATTGGTCAGCCCCCACAGGAACGCACCGGCAAAGAGATCACCCGCGCCGGTGGCGTCAACAATCTGTGTCGGAACAGCAGGCACATGCCAGCGCTGGCCTTCAGCCAGGACATGCACGCCGTTCTCGCTATCGGTGCAGGCCACGATCGCGACCTCTGACGCAGCTTGCGCGAGGGCCGCATCAAAATCTTCGGTCTGATACATCGACCGCATTTCAGCACGGTTGCAGAACAGCAGGTCCACATGATCGCGGATCATATCGCGAAACGCATCGCGGTGGCGCTCAATGCAGAAAGGGTCGGACAACGTCAGAGAAACGCGCCCCCCCGCGCCCTTACAGGCCGCAACGGCCTTGGCGAAAGCGGCATGACTATCGGGGCCGTCAAAACGGTAGCCTTCCAGATAGATCCATTCGGCTTCGGCCATCTGGTCTTCGTCAATGTCATCCGCGGACAGAAATTCAGTGACGCCCAGATAGGTATTCATCGACCGCTCGCCGTCAGGGGTGACAAGGACAATGCAGCGGCCAGTTTCGGCCTCTTCCGACTTGGGCGCCATCGCTGTTTCGTAACCGGCACCCTGCGCGCGCAGATCGTGGGCAAAAATCGCGCCCAACTGGTCGTCCTTCACCTTGCCTACATAGGCGGTCCGTCCGCCAAGATGCGCAATGCCCGCAATCGTATTCGCAGCTGATCCACCGCTGACCTCTTTGGCGGGACCAACGCGGGAATAGAGATCAACCGCACGGTCCATATCGATCAGCTGCATAATGCCTTTTTCAACACCGGCCTCGGCCAGAAATGCATCTTCCGCGCGCGACAGAACATCGACCATCGCATTGCCGATGCCCACGACCTGATACTTTTTCATAGGTTTTTATCCTCAAACATACAAAGATCGCGGATCAGACAGCCCGCGCATTTCGGTTTACGTGCCACACAGATGTAGCGGCCATGCAGGATCATCCAGTGATGCGCATGAAGTTGAAAATCAGCCGGAATATGGTCTTCGATTGCGCGCTCGACCGCATCCACATCCTTGCCTGGTGCTACTCCGCTACGGTTACCGAAACGGAAAATATGGGTGTCGACGGCTTGGGCCGGTTGCTGCCACCACATATTCAGCACCACGTTGGCCGTTTTGCGCCCGACTCCGGGCAGGGATTGCAAGGCCGCGCGGGAATTGGGAACAACGCCACCGTATTCATCGACCAGAATCTGGCTCATCTTGATGACATTCTTGGCCTTCTGACGGAACAGACCAATGGTCTTGATATGCTCGGTCACACCCTCAAGCCCGAGGTCGAGCATTTTCTGCGGTGTATCGGCAATCTTGAACAGCTCACGCGTCGCCTTGTTCACACCTGCGTCCGTGGCCTGCGCCGACAGCGCCACAGCCACGACAAGCGTGTAGACATTCACATGCTCAAGCTCGCCTTTGGGTTCAGGCTCTGCTGCATGGAACCGCTCAAAGATCGCGCGGATGGTATGATAATCAAGCTGTTTTGCCATGCCGTCCGGTATGCCTTGAAGCCCGAAAAGGGGCAAGCGCGGATGCGCAATTTTCGGGTCGCTTCACGGGTGCCTTGCCCATAGTTTGACCGCATGGAACAGAATGACACATATCATTATCAAGTCATGCGCCGCGCGATTGCGGCAATCGACGCAGCAGGCGATGCCCCACTCCCGCTGGCCGATCTGGCCGCCGAGATGAACATGAGCCCCGCGCATTTTCAGCGCCTCTTTTCCACCTGGGTGGGTGTGTCGCCCAAGCGTTACCAGCAGTATCTGACACTGGGTCATGCCAAGGCGCTGCTACGTGACCGGTTCACCACGCTGGAAACGGCCCATGCCGTTGGCCTGTCGGGCAGTGGCCGCTTGCACGATCTTTTTGTGCGCTGGGAGGCAATGAGCCCCGGTGACTATGCCCGCGACGCAGCTGATCTCACAATCCGCTGGGGGTGGTTTGACAGCCCCTTTGGTCCTGCCTTGGTGATGGGCACCGCGCGCGGGATTTGCGGGCTGGCCTTTGCCGCCGAAGCCGGACCGGATGAGGCCATGGCCGATCTGCAAGCGCGCTGGCCCAAAGCCGCTTATATCGAAGACCCTGACGCCCTTTCTCCTTGGGCGACAGCCGCCCTTGGCATGACTGGCGAGACACAACTGCACATGATCGGCGCGCCATTTCAGCTCAAGGTCTGGGAGGCGCTGCTGACCATCCCTTCGGGCCATGTCACCACCTATTCCGAAATCGCACAGGCCATCGGCAGCCCCAAGGCCGTCCGCGCCGTTGGAACTGCCGTCGGGCGCAATCCTGTCAGCTGGCTGATTCCCTGCCATCGTGCGTTGCGCAAATCGGGCGCACTCGGGGGGTATCATTGGGGTCTGCCAGTCAAACGCGCCATGCTGGCATGGGAATCCGCAAGGGCCGACGCCGCGCCGCTAAACCTTTAGAATAGGCAAAACCCTGCTGGTGCCAGCGCCGTTATTGGATATCATGGCAAAAATGGGCATAAGCTGACCCATCACAGATGGTGCGCCTATTGCACCGATATCAAATGGAACCATGACCATGAAACTTTCGAAATTCCCGCTCGTTGTCGCTGCTGCGTCACTGACCCTGATTGCCGCCTGCGATGAAACCGGTCCGAACCAGATGCAGAACACACAACAGGGCGCCGCAATCGGCGCAGGCGCCGGTGCGCTTTTGGGTGTGATCGCCAATAGTGGCGGCTCTGTCGAGGATCGCCAACGCGGTGCATTGATCGGTGCAGCCCTGGGTGGCGGCATTGGTGCAGGCGTCGGCAACAGCCTTGACCGTCAGGCAGAAGACCTGCGCCGTTCACTGCGCAGCGATGTCGGCGTATCCAACAACGGCCGCAACCTTGTTGTTGTTCTCAGCCAGGACCTGTTGTTCGCAACGAACAGCACGCAGGTGTCCGGCACATCGCAAAACGAGTTGCGTATCGTCGCAAACTCTCTGAACCAATATCCGGACACAACGGTCAACGTGATCGGCCATACCGACAACGTCGGTGATGCGTCCTTTAACCAAGGCCTGTCCGAGCGCCGCGCCCAAGCTGTTGCTGCGATCCTGATGGGTGGTGGCGTGTCACCGGCTCGTATCCGCTCGATCGGTGCGGGTGAGAACAACCCGATTGCTTCGAACCTGAACGCATCGGGCCGCCAGATGAACCGCCGCGTGGAAATCGTGATTACGCCAAACTAAGGCGCAGCTTCTTTCAGGATGTATCGGAGGAGCCGCAGCGATGCGGCTCCTCTTTCTTATTGTGGACGCGGCACGTTGGTCATATCATTTGACCAATATATCGTGAAAGTCCACATGCCTTTTGAACCGGTCAGCCAAGAAAAACTCTCGCATGGCGTTGTGCGCCAGATCGAAGGATTGATCCTAAGAGGCATTTTGCGTCCAGGCGAACGGCTCCCGTCAGAGCGCGAACTCAGCGAGCGGATGAGCGTGTCACGCCCGTCCCTGCGCGAGGCCCTGTCAGAATTGCAGGAACGTGGCTTGCTGGCGTCCAAGGCCGGTGCGGGCGTCTATGTCGCCGATGTTCTGGGCTCTGCCTTTGCGCCGGCATTGGTCACACTGTTTTCCACCCATGATGAGGCGGTGTTCGACTACATCAGCTTCCGACGTGACATGGAGGGATTGGCAGCCGAGCGAGCAGCGCGATTGGCCAGCGATACCGACCTACAGGTCATCAACGCCATTTTTGAAAAAATGGAAGCCGCGCATCAGAAACGGAATCCAGCAGACGAGGCCCATCTGGACGCTGATTTTCACTTGTCCATCATCGAGGCCAGTCACAACATTATCATGCTGCATATGATGCGCTCGATGTACGAACTCTTGCGTGAAGGCGTGTTCTATAACCGCACAATCATGTTCAAACAGCGCATGACCCGTGATGCGCTTTTGGAACATCACCGGATTATCAACACGGCCCTGCAGAACCGCGATGCAGCAGGTGCACGCAAGGCGGTCGAAACACATTTGAATTTTGTCGAAGCCTCGCTGACAGATCATAAGAAATCCGAACGCAACGAGGTCTTTGCCCAAAAGCGGCTGGAACACGAAGGCTGGCGCTAATCCGCACCCCCTTTGCGGATCATGTCTGTCCAGAGCCAGATCGAGATGACGGCCTGAATGGCCATGCCCGTCAGCGCGTAAGGATGCAGGACGACAGCGACCTGTCCAAGGATCACCGCGATGTTCCATAGCCAATGCCAGATAATCAGGGGCCAGAGGTTACCAACGCGGATCGCGATCGGGGCAAGAAAGAACCCCACCAGAAACGCAAAGAGCACTTGCAACGATGTTTCCGACGCCCCCTGCCCGGCAATGCGGTTTACCCAATGGAAAAGGCCGAACGAGAAGGCACTTAGGAACATTGCTGCGGGCACTGCGAGGCGTGTCATCGCGCCGCGCAGCAGGATGCCCCGAAAAACAATTTCTTCACCGAAGGCGATCAGAAATGTCGTGACGGTCAGAAGCGTGATCCCTAAAGCGCCCAGGCCTGCCATCGTCTGCGCTGTAAGTGCTTGCGCAATGCCCGCTCCCATTACGGCTAGGACTACCCAGCTTGGCAAAAACCAGAGCAAACCCAACCAATGAAACCGCCCGAACCCGAAAGCACGCCAGCCTGCATAGCGCATAGCAATGGCCCCACAAAAGAGGACAGCTATCAGTTGAACAGGTAGCAACAAGAGTAGTGCAATTTCGATGGTGATCGGCTCCGGCCGCAAAATGAAGACATAGGCTGTCGCGACAGCGATAATCGCAGTATAGGCAACTGCCGTCATTATCCCGAGCCGGAGGCTAGGCATCGTCAATACTCCTGCACTGCGCCCCGCGTGCCAGTCTCAAAGACACCTCTGCCTCTGTCAACGAAAAAGCCCGATTGCGCAGGACACAATCGGGCTTTCACAAAACGTATGTTTCGGGTCTAGTGCAGTTTTTCAGCAACCGTGCCGATGGCATCATCAATCAAAGCGCCAGCCGCCTTTGCGTCCATCTGTTTGGCCATCACGTCTTTCGCGACAGCAACAGCAACAGATACGGCTTGGTCGCGCACCTCTTTCACGGCAGAGTCCTGCGCGCTTTGTATCTGCTCTTCGGCAGCAGCAAGGCGGCGTGTGATTGACTTGGCGATATCGTCTTTTGCTGCAGCAGCCGCATTTGTGGCCTCTTCTTTCGCAGCCGATACGATCCGCGCAGCCTGTTCCTGTACTTCTTTTTGCTTGCGCTCGTAGCTGGCCAGCAGGGCCTGTGCTTCCTCGCGCAAGGCTTTGGCTTCGTCCAACTCCGCCTTGATGTTGTCCGCACGCTTATCAAGCATACCGCCAACAAGGCCGGGAACTTTGAAGTAGAGCAGAATTCCGATGAATATCAGGAATGCGATCGTGACAACAAAGTCAGTGTTCGCCAGTGAGAAGAACGGCTTGTCACCCGCAGCAAGCGCAGGGCTTGCAGCAAGGGCAAAAAGGGATGTGAGCATCAGTCTCATAAGTTATCCCTTCATCCGTGCAGTCACCGCAGCGGTGATCGTTTTGGCGTCCGCAGTGCCACCCATGGCAGCAACCAATTCCTTGGCTGTGGCCTTAGCAACTTCTGTTACGTTTTTGACTGCACCCTCGCGAATTTCAGCAATCGCCGCTTCGCTCTCCGCCGTCTTGGCAGCAATCTGCGCGTCAGCTTTCTCAAGCTCGACATCCAGTTCTGCCTGAATTTCTGCTTTCGCTTCAGCCACGATCTTGTTGGCTTCGGCGCGTGCGTCCAGAAGCGCCTGGTCATATGCCGCTTCTGCTTGCGCTGCTTTGTTCTTCAGCTCTTCAGCCGCGGCAATGTCATTCGTGATTGTGCCGGAACGTTCCGCCAGAACCGCACTGATACGGGGCAGTGCGACGCGGGACATCACGAAATAGACTGCGATAAGCGTTATAACCAGCCAGAAAATCTGGTTGGGCATCCAATCTGCGCAAAGCTGCGGCATGCCAAGGGCAGAGCCCC
>CAYZKE010000021.1:4137-16510 GCA_964478505.1 uncultured Loktanella sp. | reverse complement strand
GCAGAGGTTATCGCGGCCCTCGGCGGAGAGGTCGCAACATGATCATGGGCCATGCTGCGACTACGCTTGTGGGCCGCCGCGCTGCGCCCAACATGCCCTGGTGGCTGCTTTTCGTTAGCGCCTTCCTGATCGACATCGCGATGTTCACGTTCGTCGCACTTGGCATCGAAACGATGGAGCCATCAGGGCAAGAAGGGCCGAGTCTTGCGACACAAATTATCGAGATGACCTTCAGCCATGATTTGATCCCCCAAATCGGCTGGACATTGCTTGCCGGTGCGATTGCCTTCGCGGTGACACGCAATCGCATGTTCGCGCTGGTCGCCATGTCCTTGTCTTTGGCGCATTGGTTGGGCGACTTGGTTTCGGGTTATGGGCATCATGTTTTTGGCCCCGACAGCCATTCCCTCGGGACCGACTGGTATCACCTGAACCTGCCTGCGGCGCTCACGTTCGAGGCAGCTCTAGGCATCTTCTGCGTCTTCATCTTCACGCGCGGGCAGTCGTTCTCTCTCGGCGCAACAGCGGGTCTTTACGCCCTGTTCGGTGTCCTACCCTTCGCATTCCTCTTCGTCTAACGCCGCAACCAAGAACCGTTCCACGCAGAACGGTTTCTTCAACCCAAAGAAGGAGTTTTACATGTTTGACATCGGAGACGTCACAGCGAAAGCGGTTGTAAACGCGCCAATTGAGACAATAAATCTGGGTGACTGGATGTTCACGATCACAGCTGAGGAGTATGCGGCCTGTGCAAGCGGACATCAAAGCGCTGCGCAGGGGAAATTGGCCTCGGGAAAACGGTTCTCCGTCAATCTGGAGGTCGTAGGCGGGACGTTCATGGTGCAGCACTATGTCGAGAAAGTTGCGAAAAGAGACCATGTTATCGGCTTTTCCCCGAGCACCACATTCTTTCTCGGCGATACGGACTGCGTCTTTGCGCAGATTACGTGGGAACTGAAGGTGGAAAAGCTTGATGAAAAGAGATGCGAGCTCATCTGCAGAGTCTTTGCGGAAAGTGACAACGAAGACTTCGTCGCTGGGCTCAAAAAAGCTGTTGAAGAAAATCCAGATGAGAAAAGTGCGCTTCATCTTCACATCGAGGAGGAATCTCCGATGTTTGCGAAAGACATCGAGCGCAAGGCACTGGCTGGAGTTTGGAGATCGCAATGAACAAAACCACTTCCAACGCAGTTGAAACAGTCGACAACCCGCGCGTCGAAGCCGCATTGAACGAATGGCAACGTATCTTTAGGCAACACGATTGGGACAAACTGCCAGACCTCCTTGCAGACGACGTGACGTATTCCAACCCGGGCGATGCGCTACCCCTGCGAGGCACTGATGCCATCGTTGTCAGCTTACGGTTGTCGTTCAGCATCTTCGAAGATTTCGAATATGCGCGGCATTTCAACGGCGAAAAAGGTCATGTGCTGGAGTTCGGCGGCAAGGTGGGCGATGTGGCTTTTACGGGCATAGACATCATCCGCTTCGATGCAGGGGGCAAGATAACCGACCTTGTCGTGATGATCCGCCCGATTGCTGCCATTATGAAGCTGGGCGAAGAGGCTGCACGCCGCATGGCAACTGCAAACCAAACGGACCAAGACTAGAGCGTTGTCCAAATTGAATTAAAACCTTGGCGGCAAAAGGCGTGCCAGCTGTCTCTAACAGGTTCTTTGGAGGTATGTCCCAGTGCTCCTGTTCATTTAAGAGCGGCGCGCAATCCGCTGATAAACCATCACACTTTTCAAGGAGCAATCATGATGAACTGGACTCTTTCTGACGTGCCCAAAGACCTGACGGGAAAAATCTTTGTCATCACCGGCACAAGTTCTGGCATCGGAACTGTCATTGCCTATGAGTTGGCCAGACGGGGCGCCAAAGTTGTGGCGGCGAACCGGAATACTCACAAGGCAGAGCAAGCGATGGCCGCCGTTAGATCAGCGTCTGACGACTTGAGCGGGTTTTCCATTGAGGAATTGGATGTTTCATCTTTGTCCTCTGTGCGGGCCTTCGCCAAGCAAATACAGTCCGACCCTACCGTTCCCCACATCGACGGGTTGATCCTGAACGCAGGCATCATGGCGCTGCCTGAAAGGAGGATTTCAGTTGACGGATTTGAAATGCAAATGGCGACCAATGTTTTGGGGCATCATTTGTTGACCTCACTTCTTTTGGAAAAACTCAAAGCTGCCCCATCCGCTGTGGTTGTCTCAACGAGCTCGTCTGCCAGCAGCAGCGTGAACAGACGCGCCATATGGGACGATATCAACGCTGAACAGAATTATGAGGCTTGGGAGGTCTACGGCCTTTCAAAAATTGCCGCCTATCAATTCAGGGACGAACTGCGTGAACGGCTGTTGCAAACAGCGCCGTCGTCAAAGATCAAAGTACTCACAACCCACCCGGGTTTGACGGCGACGCCTTTGTTTGATGCATCACAGGGGGCCTTGGCCACGATCTTCAGAAGCGTCAAAGGGGTCTTTATGATGGAACCAGCCGAAGGGGCACTTTCGACGCTCCGAGCCGTGGTTGATGAAAGCATACCCGACGGGAGTTTTCTGGGTCCAGGCGGATGGACCGGTTTTCGAGGTCCGCCAAAGGTGATTAAGGATTATAACCAAAAAATGGCACAGGATCCGGAGTTACGCGCAAAGATGTGGGCATATTGTGATACCGCGACTGAAGCTATCTGGACATGAGACTATGATCGCGACGACAATCGCTGCGACGGCCAAGCCATTCGGCTTCTACCCACTTTCTTCCAGTGGTCGGCCCCACTGATAGTGCTCGGCCGAAGCGACTCAAACCCAACTCGGAGGCCCCATGGCTGACGCACGCGCCGTTTTTCTGGAGGGGAACCTCTTTCGCCATATCACAGTGATGGCCCTAACCTCCTCGGTCGGGCTAATGGCGGTCTTCGCGGTCGATTTCATCGATATGATCTTCATCTCTATGCTCGGCAACGCAGAATTGGCAGCGGCAGTGGGATACGCGGGCGCGATCCTGTTCTTCACCACTTCATTCGGGATCGGCATGGCCATTGCTGCGGGCGCGCTGGTGGCTCGTGCGCTTGGTCAGGGCGATGCGGAATTGGCCAAGGCACAGTCGGCGGCGGCACTCGTCTGGGGCGTCGTCTTCGGCGTACTCTTTGCGGCGATGGTCTGGGTGAACATTGAGCCGCTTGCCGCACTGATGGGGGCCACGGGCGAGACGCTGGACTTGGCCGTTCACTACCTTCAGATCATCATTCCCAGCTTGCCATTCCTGATCGTCGGTATGGTGGGCGGCGCGATCCTGCGTGCCCATGGCGATGCGCGCCGGGCTATGATGGCAACAATCTACGCTGGGCTGGTCAATGCGGTGCTGGACCCGATCCTAATCTTTGGTCTGGGTCTTGATCTGACAGGCGCGGCACTGGCAAGCGTCGCTGCGCGGCTGGTCATGGCGGCAACTGCATTGATCCCGATCTTTCGCCATCATGGCGGGCTGGTACGGCCAGGCATCCCGGAGCTGTCCGTCGCCCTACCACCTATCGCAACGATCGCGCTACCAGCGATCCTCACGCAATTGGCCTCGCCCCTTGGTCAAGCCGTCGTCACCCGCGCCATGGCCAACTTCGGCGAAGCGGCGGTGGCGGGAATGGCCATCGTAGGCAGGATGACCCCGGTCGCCTTCGGCGTGATCTTTGCGCTGTCCGGCGCGATCGGGCCAGTGATCGGCCAGAACTTCGGCGCGGGGAAAATGGACCGAGTACGCCAAGCCTATCGCGATGGAATAGTATTCTGCGGGATTTTTACGGTCGCAATGACTGGAATCCTGTTTGTCCTTCGTGAACCGATAGTTTCCCTCTTCGGCGCTGACGGAGTAACGCGCGACTTGTTGGTTCTGTTCTGCGGTCCTCTGGCGCTGGCGTTCTTCTTCAGTGGTGTGATCTACGTCTCCAATGCAGCATTCAACAACATGGGCCATCCTTTCCGCTCGACGGCCATTAATTGGGGACTGCATACATTGGGGACAATCCCCTTGGTAATTGCTGGCGCACGGCTTTTTGGCGCGGCAGGTGTGCTGATCGGCCAGGCTCTGGCCGGAGTGATCTTCGCTGGCGTCGCCACGTTGATGGTACGTCGGATGATGAACAGCGAGGCGCCTCCCGCAAATCCGGCAGAGCCCATTGACCGCGAGGCGCGTCTAATGAGCTTGATGCACCGTCGCAGGTAACCCTGACAGCGTGGAGAGAACAAAGGTTGATCCGGTCCAGGTTGCGGCGTTAGGCGGCGTCATAGATCATCTGCGAACGAGCATGGTTGGCTTAGCAGGCATAGCGCAGGCCCGCTGCGCGCCCAACCCGGCAATGGCGATTAAATGCCACGCGCGCTCGCAGCGCAAAAAGCGCTGGGTGAGCAAAAGACTCCGTGCCGCAGTTAACGGGAAAAGCGGCCATGCCAATAATTGGCAGCATGGATCAGGTTTAAACTTTACAGGTTGCGGGGCTTTGCCAGACTTTGCACCAGCGGCCGGCGCTGGCGCTGAAAGCCTCCGCTGGTGTTGCGCAAAACCATTTTCACTATTGGCCTCCCTCACCTGCCTGTTTTCGGACGTCGCTCGGTGACGGTCCGGTTCAACGTCGAAAGCAACTGAAGACGCTTTTGGGATCACTGTAGGCCAGCAGGTAGGAGCTTTCCTCGTTCGCCAGCGTGCTTTTGGTCAGATATCTAACATGCTTTTCGCGCGCGTAACGAGCAACCCGAATTTACAGATCGGACTCACATCGGCCGAATGCACTGGCTGAAACACCCCCTGCTAAAGGCTTCCGCCAACGGCCATTTAAATCAATGCTATGTTCACGTCCGCGGCGCGGTGCTGATGTTTGGGGATGAAAGGTTGATCTGCGCCTGCAATCTGGCGCTGCTGCGTGCGAACAGAACGAAATAGAACACCGGTGCGGCCACTAGGGTCAGGATCGAGGCGAAGGCCAGACCGCCCATGATGGTGATGGCCATGGATTGAAAGAAAGCATCCCAGATCAAAGGTACCATCCCGAGTATCGTGGTCGTGGCGGCCAGAATGACTGGCCTCAAGCGTGACGTTGATGCGGTCACGATAGCATCGTCCAAAGGGAGCATCGGCTGCTCGCGACGGACAATGTCGATCTCTTCGACTAGCACGATCCCATTCTTGATGAGCATGCCCGACAGCGACAAAAGGCCGAGTAAAGCGGTGAAGGTAAACGGCAAACCTGTCCCCAGAAGTGCAAGGCTGACACCGTTCACTGACATTGGCACCAGAAGCCAAACGATGAGCGGTTGGCGCAACGCGTTGAACAGCAGGATCGAGATCAGAACCATGATCAGCCCGCTTAGGGGTAACTGACCTGCTAGACTTGCCTGCGCATCGCGTGAGCTTTCATATTCGCCGCCCCACTCCATCCGGTAGCCAGTGGGTAACGGCATAGTGTCGATCGTTTCCTGAACGGCGGCCTGTACCTGTGCGGTGGTCAGGCCCACCGTAACATCGGCGCTGGCAGTGATTGTATAAAGCCGGTCACGCCGCATCACGAGCGTGTTTTGAGATTCAAATGCGAAGCCATCAATCAGTTGTACCAGCGGTATCTGACGCCTTGCAGTGTCCGAATAGACAAGCTGATCTGTCAGCGCGAACCCCGCATCGGGATTTGTTCGCATAACGATCGGTATCTGCCGTTCGCCTTCGCGGTAGATACCAGCGGAGATCCCCTCAGTTGCAAAACGCAGTGTTTCGGTCACGTCGTCGCGGCTGATCCCTGCCTCCTGTGCGCGATCAATTGAGTAGATCGGGCGCAGCACCTGCTCCATTTCACGCCAGTCGACACGGGGGGCGATGATGTCATCCGATGCAGCCATCAGCCGATCAATGGCTTCATCAGCTAGATTGCGTAAAACCGTCGGGTTCGATCCTGAAAACCGGACCTCAATTGGGTTGCCGCCGCCGGGCCCAAAGGCAAGTCGCTTTGCCCGAAACTCGCCTTGCGGGGCGGCCATGTCGGCGAAGTCCTCCATCCGGGTGATGAGCGCGGCTATCGTTTCGATTGTCTCTGTGCGGACAATGATATGGCCATAGCTGGGGTTCGGGTCCTCTGCCTGATAGGTCAGCATGAAGCGCGATGCGCCTTGACCAACAAACGCGGTTGCCGCAACCACCTCTGGCTGCTCGGACAGCCAGGTTTCGAACAGCGCCAGATCGCGCGAGGTCTCGTGTATCGAAGCGCCCTGAGGCAGCTTGTAGTGGACGAAAAACAGCGGTGTGTTGCTGTCAGGGAAAAACTGCTGCTTAACCTGACCGAAAAGCGCAAAGCACACAATTGTCAGTGCCAGCATTGCCGGGATCACAAGCCACCAGATGCGCAGGCAAGTTCGCAAGATCGCACCATAGATGCGGAACAAAGGCCCGCCATAGGCATCAGCGGTCCCGTCGACGCCTTGTTTGAAGAAATAGTGCCCGAACAGCGGCGCAACCGTCAGCGCAAGGACCCATGACAGCAGCAAGGAAATTGAAATAACTGCGAATAGCGAAAAAAGGAATTCACCGGTCGCGTCCGGGCTCAGGCCAATGCCTGCGAACGCCATGATGCCGATCACCGTTGCACCAAACAGAGGGATTTGGGTCTTTCGCGCGGCCTCATCAGCTGCATCGCGCGAGGTCTTGCCGCGTGCCATCGCAACTTGCATGCCTTCGGCTACCACGATCGCGTTGTCCACCAGCATGCCCATCGCAATGATCAAGGCACCCAGCGAAATCCGCTCCATCTCGATCGAGAAAAGCGCCATGAACAACAAAGTGCCCACGACATTGAGCAGGAGCGTCGCCCCAACAACGATTGCCGCGCGCCACCCCATGAAAACCGCCAGAACGATCACCACGATGCTGACCGACATCACGAGATTCAGAATGAAGGCGTTTGAAGCCTCCTCAACCACGAGGTGCTGCCGGTAGATCGGTTCAAGGCTGACCCCCAGTGGAATCTGTGGTGCAAGTTCCGCAAGCCTTGCGTCGACACGCAGGCCGACATCCACGATATTTTCGGTTGCAATGCCTGCGATACCAAGAGTGAAAGCCGTGACACCGTTGTGACGGATCATGAGATCTGGGTTAACTTCACGGCCGCGAAAGACATCGGCGAGGTCGATAAGATTCAGCGTATTTCCTTCAACACCGATGGTCAGTCCTGCGATCTCGGCAACCGTATCGTTGCCTTGCGGCCCTTGGATCAGGGTGCGCCCGTCCATGCCTTGCAAGACACCGCCGTCCGTCACGTTGTTGGCGTCCGCAATCGCGGACAGAAAGGCCAGCGGAGCCACGCCGATATTGTTCCCTACCACAAGATCGGGTTCGACGTAGATCACCTCTTCGGGCACACCAGACACGACGACATCCGCAACACCGGTCAGGCTAAGTAATTCGCGCCGCAGAAATCTGGACAGGTCATAGATTTGCGAAGCATCAAAGCCGGGTGCAGTGACGGCATAGTAGATACCGAAAACGTCGCCAAAACCGTCGTTTACAAATGGCGGGGTTGCGCCGTTGGGCAGACGTGCCCGTCCAACACTATTGCGCAGTTCGGTCCATATGGCAGGCAATGCAGCGCCGTCAAACCGATCCTGCATATCGACGGTAATGATTGAGCGGCCGGGCTGGTTCACGGAACTGATGGTCTTGACCTCTGCCATGGTCTGGATTTCGGACTCGAGCGGCTCTGATATTTCACGCGCAACTTCTTCGGCGCTGGCTCCGGGATATTCCGTTACAACGACGGCGGTCTTGATCGTGAAAGCCGGATCTTCAAGCCGCCCCAGATCAAAGAAACCCCAGGTTCCTCCAAAAAGACATATTAGAATGACAAGCCATGTCAGAACGGGACGGTCGATTGCGGCGCGGGCGATGTTCATTGTCTCGGCTCAGTCCGCAAAGCCGGTAAAGCGTCTGACCCGATCGCCCGGGTTCAGACCTGCGGCCCCTGCTGCTACGATTTCCTGCCCTGCAACAAGCCCTCGGGTAACTTGAACTTTGCCGGTGTTGGTAGGTTGGATCTCTATGGGCACTTGTGAAACTGTTCCTTCATTGGCGCCGCTGGGACTGAACAGCATGACCGTTGTTGCACCGTCGTTAGCAGTCACAACAGCGGCTGCAGGAATTTCCACAAATGGCGCATCAGAATTGAACTGGACATAGACACGGACGGACAATCCCGGCAGAACTGGAATTCCTTCGGGAGGCGGCATGCCGAACGTGACCGTCAGTGTTTGCCCGATTGCAGCGGCCTCTGCGTTAAATTCCCGGACCTCGAGTGGAAAGCGTTCCTCAGCGAACGGAAATTCTGCCCAGACCTCGATATCGGGATCCCAGCCTGCTTGCTGAAACAAAATTTCAGGGGCATCGATTTCAATCCGGATTTCTGACATATTATGCAATCTGGCGACCGGCTGACCCTGCTCAATACTTGAGAAATTAGCGACATTGCGAGATGCAACCAGAGAATCGAACGGGGCAACCAATCGCGCGTTGCGCAGCGCGCGTTCTGCCCGTCGCACCGCAATTTCAGACAGGTTGAATGTGGTAGAAGCATCATCAACGTTGGTTTGCGCTACCGAATTTCCTTGCAGTTGCTGCAAGCGACGCAGGGCTCTTTCAGCCTGTTCCCGCTGCAAAACAGCCTCGTCCAGTGCGAGCTGGAATAGTTCCAGATCAAGCCTGGCGATTAGCGCGCCCTTTTCAACAAAACTGCCTTCGACGATCGGAAATTCGACGATTTGACCTCCAACTTGAAAGGCAAGATTGACGGTCTCTGTTGCCACTACTCTGCCAAAGAATTGCCGTGTGACGCTTGCGTCCCCTTCGGCCAAGGTAAACAGGTTGGCCAGTTTTACGTCGTCTTGGGCCAATGCTAGCGAAGGAGTGACAAGCAGTGCCAGCAATCCGACAAGTCTCAGGTGGAACATAACTTTTCCTTCTTTCCTTTCAGCGCCCATCGCAAAGCCCAAACGAAACACGTCTCCATGGTGCGGCTCCAATGCCCGGCGGGTTCCCTTGGTGGTTAGAGAACCCAAGGGCCGGACCGGCGATCAGGCCCGAATAGGTGGCCTGAATCGCGACGGCGCCGAAGATCAGGCGGCCGTAGATCAGGATACGAAGAATTTCGATGGTCATTGCTTGCCATCCCCCCTGTCGCCTTCGACCTCGGCAATGAAAGCCAGCACATGCGCAAGATAGTCTTCAGCGGCATCTTCCCATGCGTAGTGGGCGGCACCCGTGATGATGGCAAAGCGGCTGTTGGACAGAATGTCATCCAGCCGTCTCGCATTAAAAACCGAAACGAAGGTATCAAATTCGCCGTGCAGCACTTGGACCGGGGTCTTGATTGTCAGTGCTGCAACTTCGAGTGACGGTGTCTCGTCCGGGTAGCTGCCCAGGAATTCGACCTGCCCTCGGAGTTTTGCAAATGTCGTAGACCCTGCAAGGTAGTCGGCCTTTGCGGCGGGGGTTGGACGGCTAAGCCGATAACCAATTACATTCGCAACCGCGCAATAGATGCGACCGCCGATCGCCCCACCCGCGGACAGCGTGACAAGACGCATTGCGCGTGAATAAACGAGTTGCCTGAACAGCCAGGCCCCTTCAACTGCGCCAACACATCCAGCGTCCCCGAGTGTGGCGGACTTAAGACGGCCAGGCGTGTTGGTCATAAACCTAAGGGCTATTGGCGTGCCAATATCGGGACCGATGAAATGTGGGTGGGCGAGGTGGAAATGATCAAGAACTCTGCCGAGGAAACATGCGTGTTGGCTAACAGTTGTAACATGGCGCGCCGCGTAAGATCCTCCATGGTTTGGCAGGTCCACGGCGACCACATCGAACCGTTCGGCCAACCGATCCCACCATGCGCTGTAGGTCAGGATACTTATTGGTTGCGGCGAAATCAGAACGACCTGCGGCCTGTCCGGATTTCGCACGGCCGCATATCTGATCCGCACACTGTCAATAGTGCAGAATTCGAGGTTCATGATTGCGCCTCACGTTGCGCGGCTCTAGCCAAGTTGATCGGTGAATTCATGACGCGGGGCTTTCAGACTGTTTCATGATCGCCAGCAGCGCAAAGATCGGAACGGCGAAAGCGATTGCCACACGAATGATATGCAGTCCAAGCCACGTAGCCCGTACGGCTGCCGCTTCGGCAGCTGTATATTTGTCCGAGATCAGCAGGATGTTTTGAGGGATGAAGTAGCCGAGTGTAAAGACTGTATTGGCCACATAGAGCCAGACCGCACACATCCAAAGCCTGCGTACCAAGCGGTTCCGCCAGTCCAGCCGCACGGAAAGACCCAACCCGACCAGCGTGATGAAGTTGACCGGAATGATCGTGATCGCGAAGTTCAGGAACTCGTCCCAGAGTCCCGCCCGCCAGACCAGCGGGTCGATCGCCAGCCACCTGATGCCGTAGGAGACAAGGATAAGGAGGCCACCGCCCGCGAAGGCAGCTGACGCGACAACGGCCGTGATATTGATGGTCTTGCGATAGGTCTGGGGCGTCATGGTGAACGACCTTTCTTGATGGAAAATCGCTTCAGTGCGTGGTTCTGTTGGCCATTGCGCGCAAGGCATAGACGGGAAGGGCAAGGGTGATCAGAACGCGGGGGACGTGGCCCAGCAACCAAAGCGTGCGGATGGTCGCTGAATTTTCCTCGGTTACCGGCCCGGTCAGCGCGATGTTCTTGTAGAAATCAAGTGCATCACCCAGAGGCGACCCAACCGCTGCTGCAAGGCGCACGTTGAGTGGCATGTGGTAGAAAATGGTGATCAACGACACCGCAACATAAAGCCATAGCGCAATCACCCAGTTGAGCCGCGCCGGGGCAACATCCCAATCGCACCGCGCCGACAGGATCAAACCCACCAGCATCAACAGGAACAGCGGCATGATCGTATAGAGAAAATTGCTGAACTGAGGAAAGAACTGCGTGATAAACTCGGCGGGCGCAAGGTTTAGCCAATAGATTCCCATCGACGCCCCAATGAAGAGGTTTGCGCCGCCGAACGCGGCTGACGTGACGATGGCGAGCGTGTTCACGCGAGATCTGTAGATGTCTTGTGCCATGATCTGGTCCAATACCTGTCTAAATGAATGGGATGCTGTCGCCCAAGGGCAGTGTCCGTATCCGCTGGCCGGTCGACACGAAAACGGCATTCACCAAGGCGGGCGCCGCTGCGGGTGTTCCGACCTCACCAATTCCACGAATGTGGGGCGCGTTTTCCAGAATGCGGGTGTGGATGATAGGCGACTGATACATCCGCATTGGCGGGTCGTCGTGATAGTTGCTTTGATCAACCATGCCATCTGTCACGGAGATCTTTTCGCCGATGGCGGCATCAAGGCGGCGTTCTGGCCCACGCGCAGTACCCCAGTTCGACATCTTGGCTACGGCTTCCAGCACCCTGCGGCTTGGGTCATCGGTAATCACTTCAAGCCGCATCTCTACTGGATCACGCTCGGCTGCAATCGCGATCTCATCCATCATGCATTCATGGCAATATGCGTTCTGGGATGCCCCAACAGATCGCCAGAAGCTGGCAGGCAACACATCGGAGCTACGGTATGCGCGCGCGCGGTAGTTCTCGATGCTATAGGGTTGGTCCCAAAGTGCCTGCGAGATGGTGCAGTCAGGCGCAAAGTCCGGGATCGGCGCGGGTGATCCGCCGCGCTCCGTGATACCCTTTAAGATACTTGGCGAAGTTGAGTCGATAGCGACAGCGGTCAGTTTGCCATCCGCGACAGCCGCCCTGAAACGTCCCATGCTGGCTGGGCGATAGGGCCCACGCGACATGTCCTCTTCGCGTGGATAAGTGACCAACACCGGCAGGTTGGGCAAAGCCACAGCGACCTTTGCCGCAATTTGCACGAAATCCATCTCGCCGCGCCGCGCTACGGTCGGACCTTGCGCGCCCGTCCAAATGCGCTGGGTGTCGCCATCCAGCCATGTTGCAGCACTCATCGGTGCAAGTGTGGCATGGGCCAGATAAGGCACGCGGTATTCGGCCTCTATGATATCGGCACCATCAAGTGCTGTATCCACATCACCATCATCGCGCTGAACTGAGTCAAGAATCTCAGGTATCAACGCCAGCGCAAAAACGTCAAAATGACTATCCGTGTCAGGCGGTAAACCCGGGTTTTCCCACTCATATTCAACCACATCAACGCCGGGCATGGCCACGGCCTCTTTTGCATCAAAGGAGGTCAGATTGCACCTTACATTCGGGTTGCGCCGCACAGCACCAAACCGCATCCCCGGTAGCCGGATATCGCTTGCGTAGACGGCAGCACCTGTCGATTGATCGACCA
>CAYZKE010000021.1:0-4127 GCA_964478505.1 uncultured Loktanella sp. | reverse complement strand
ATCTTGGAATTTGCCGAGGATGCGCCATTTGGTCTTCGGTCTCAGCTCTGGCGTTCGTTGCGGGTCAATCGCGGCGAGTGTCGTATGGATGCCTTGGCCCATTTCCGCACGCGGCGTAATGATCGTGATTCCGTCGGCTGATATTTTGATATAGGGCGTCAGTGCCGCCCCGCCCATCCCAAGACGGGCGGTCAAGGGGTTTTCAAGATGTGCGTTGTAGGTCCGTATCCCGAAGACGACACCGCCCGCAATGGCGACTGATGCCACCAGAAACGTGCGACGCGCAATTTTTCGGAAGGTGCCCATGATCTAGCCTTCTGCCATCCTGGCCGCAGCCGCATGGATTGCCGCGCGGATGCGCGGATAGGTGGCGCACCGGCATAAGTTGCCGCTCATCGCGTCATCGATGTCTTCGTCTGTTGGTGCTGGATTGAAGTTGAGCAGATCAATGGCCTGCATGATTTGGCCGGACTGGCAATACCCACATTGGGCGACTTGTTGATCTATCCAGGCCTGCTGGACTATGTGCAAGGCGTCAGGTTGACCGAAGCCTTCAATCGTAGTGACATTGCCCCAAACATCTCCAAGTGTGACCTGACAGGATCGCACAGCTTCTCCGTCGATATGGACAGTGCATGCCCCGCATTGGGCAATCCCGCATCCGTATTTGACACCCGTGATGTTCAACCCTTCGCGCAGGGCCCAGAGCAACGGCGTGTCGTCTGGCAGCGCTACCGTTTTGGTCTCGCCATTTACTGTCAATTCCATCGAGAAACCTCCAACGTGCTTTGCGTCAACAGTGATGGCGCAGAAGCCGATCGGCAACTTGCACTTCGTCCCAAAACCTTGCAAATCGTCCATGACGCCTTGCTTGCTCAAGTCAAAAGCGCGAGTAACGACGCGACACTTTCAACGAAGAGGCCCTGCCGTGGATCACGACAACACCGCGCTCTATTCAACGGCGATCCTGTTTGGGGCCGTCTGCAAAGTTATGGAGATGGACCCCCTCGATGTCGTGCGCGATGCTAGCTTGCCCGAGCGTATCGCTACCGGCCACGGTGTCCGGATCCCCGCATCAGATTTCTTCAAAATCTGGGACACGATCGTTACGCGATCCAAGCGAACCGATATTGAAACGCATATCGGTCGCGGCCTTGCAAATGGAGCAACGCACCCAATCATCTTTGCATTGTCTTGCGCACCTGACCTGAGCACCGGCTTTGAACGGTTTGGAAAGTTCAAACAGATCTTTGGGCCGATCACGCTCACGGTCAAACATGACAAAGGCCGCTTGCGGGTCGCGATCCGCTTTCTGCGCCCGAACGGTGATTTTCCGGCATGCCTGGCTCCGGGTATCCTCGTCTTTCTGCATGAGAAGGCGTGTTCGTGTACTGCGCGACGCCTTGTGCCAGAAAAGGTGACCTTCCCCGGATCAGATGACAAGCGGCACGAACTTGCAGAGGTGTTTGGTGTCATGCCAGAGACAGGTGATCCGGAAATTGTTTATGCGCCTGAGGATGCGCGCCTGCCTCTCGTCTCCGAGAACACAGCGCTTTGGACGTCGGTTGAGCAGGATCTCAAGCTTCAACTCGCGCAAGCCAATACTACAATCAGCATGCAGCAACGTGTCCGGGCCTGTTTGATCGAGGCCATTGGCGACGGGGATCCGTCTGTTGCTTATGTATGCGAACGCCTATCAAAAAGCCGCACGGGATTGCTACGGGAACTTCAAGCAGAGGGTGTCACGTTTCAGGAAATACTGACCGCCACGCGGAAGTCTCTTGCGTTGCGATATCTGCGCAATAGCGACATGCCTGTAAAACGGGTCGCCAGCCTGCTGGCCTACCGCGACACCAATGCCTTCCACCGCGCCTTTCGATCCTGGACAGGGCAGACACCAGCGCAGGTTAGAGCGAAAACGGGATGATACTTGTTGGGTTTGAGAGCGGACTTTAATTGCGCATTTTGGCGCTTTTTTCGTTTGCAGCGGGACCCATTTCCGGTCTCCTAAGAGGACGTTTGGGCGGGTATAGTGATCGCTCAATCTGGTCGCTCATCTTGAATGTTCAAGGCCTGTGCAGCGAAAGGGCTGTATGCCCTTGGTTCGGCGCAACGGAGTCTAATACCGGCTTCGATGAAGTGAGCCGCAACGCAGCGACAAACATGCCGCAAGCGCAAAGTGATTGCTTTTCCAATTCGTCATGCCGCGTCGGAGAAATATCCATGCTTTCAGACTATCGAGAAATAGCCATGATGATTTGCCTGTCTCTAAGCGCAAATCGACCTGGCATTGGCGCGCAAGCCGTGGGCGCAGGCAGCACCTCTGCGCCAAGTTCCACCGAAACTGCGTGCGCCAACTTTTTTTCTCTTGCCAGTTCAAGAAATGCATCTGGTTTTTTTGGATGCATCAGGGCCTGCGCTTTGAAGTAAGAATCTAAAGCGGTTTCAGGGTCCCAATAGTCAACAACGCCATCTCGCCTAAGCAACCTTTCGGCCTTCACAATCACTTTCTCAAACATCAGCGGCTTGCCGACGCGCGCGCCTTCAAATTTGATCACGTCCGCACTGTCCTTTGCGTCGAGGATTCGACCCTCGACGATAGCAAGTAAACGTCCTTCCCAAGGTTCTAATGAGGCCCTCCTTTCATCGGCAAAAGCGTACTGGTCTTAGGTTACGATGATGCCCGGCTTAGTGTGACCAATCGTCATTTCAGCAATGTCAGGACGTACGTTGCACCCAGACAGACCTGTCCGCATGGTTTGACGTAGATCGTGGCGCGTCCACCTGCCCCACGGTTCGACCTGCTTTGCACATAGGGCCGCATGTGAGCGCTCAATGGCACGTGACAGCGCCGCGTTGGTTGTTGGCAAACCCCGCCTTGTTTCAAAGACGAATCCACTTGCAGTCTGATCTCTACGCTTGCGTAAGCGGCCCAGTTCGGCTTGTGCGTCCTTGATAATCGCCAGCGCCGTTTTGGTCACATGAACACTATACGCAGAATTAGTTTTGCCCCGTCAGCTTGCGGGAATTATGCAAGTCTGGCCTACAATTTGGTTAACGTGCATGCCTGCCACTTCACCTGGTCGCTGCCCTGTTACTAGTACCAATTTCAGAGCAAGCGCGGTCAAGCGATGCAAGCAGCAAATCTCGACGTTTCTCCAGCAGGTATTGATTTCGTCTTGGTCAAGGATAAGAGCCCCACAACAGTCTTTACGGATCACGCACACCCTTCACCTTGATAGATGACGGTTTGAGACCTTCTAACGGGCTGGCCGGTATGATATCGCGGTCGGCCGCAAAATCGATTAGCTTGCGGTAATAAGACAGCATCACTGCCGCTTACCTTGGAGCAGTCAAGGCTTTGGCCTCCATAATCTCGATAAAGTCCAGCCGCCGTGCGTCAGTCACTTTCAATGCATCAATCGCGTTAACCAGATCGCCACCTATCATGCGACGATCTGCAGACTCGCTCCTCAGCCCAGCCGCGGGAGCGTCCAGCCATTCCGCTGCCAGTTCCGACACCGTGGGTTCGCCCTTGCGGCGTCTTTTGGCTTCCAGCGGATCGGCCCCTTTACTGATTTGGCGCGTCAGATCCTGAGCCTCAAGGCGTGCGGACTTAAGCGTCCATGTGGCCACTCTCGGATTGTCTTGCGACGTTTGCAGCCATCGACAGAATAAGACAGCACAAAGGCCCTGCCCGCGGCTTGCGTAATGCGCAGCCCAAACCCGCGCGGCGCGTTCCTGTGGTCATCTTGTATGAACCGGTGCCCCTTTGCGTGTGGTTCTGTCTGCGCAATGCTTGCCGACATCAATTTAGCCGTGTTCTTACCCCTGTCACCGGATTTGTCACCATTTGTCACCGCATCGAATGACAGCGATTGTCGCTCACTGTGAATTAACGCGCGTATTTGACGCCAATGAAACAAGCGCTTTGTTTGCTTAGATCAAAGCATTGGCACAGAAACACGGACTTGTCGAAAAGCAAAAAACTGTCTTTCAATCAATTAGTCCTAGGTTCGATCCCTATCGTCGGTAGCCAATTTCCCAAAGTTTACATGATTTCCATGGTTCTATTGGCATGAACACAGACGCGGCACGCGCATGCCGCGCATTGCTTTAGAACGCGC
>CAYZKE010000020.1:14287-16514 GCA_964478505.1 uncultured Loktanella sp. | reverse complement strand
GTTTGACCCGCGTGGTCCGGCGGGGCTGTCGAGCCCGTTGGGCAGTGAGGACAGGAAGTCACTGACATGGGCTGCATCAAGAACAGATTTCAGATGTGCTTCATCCACCCCTTCGCGCCCCAGCAGAATGTTGTCGCGCAAGGTTTCGTCAAAAAGCGCGGCATCCTGGGTGACGACGGAAAACAAACTGCGCAAATCGGCCAGTTCATAGTCGGTGATCGGGACATCCCCGACAATCGCGGCCCCTTCGCGGGGTTCCACTAGTCGGGTCAGGACGTTAAAGACCGTGCTTTTGCCTGCACCGGATGCGCCGACCAAAGCGGTCGTCTTGCCCGCTTCGGCGACAAAGCTGGCCCCACGCAGCACGGGCAGTTCACCGTAGTTCAGCGAGACATTATCCAGCGCAACCGTCGGGGCAACAGCCGGTATTTTTTTCGGCTTGGCGGGCGACAGAATGGTTGGTTTGAGGTTCAGCACATATTGCAGCCGTTCAACGCTGGCGGCGGCCATCTGCCATTGCCCGCTCATGAGGCCAAGGCGGCGCAGCGGATCAAAGGCGAGCGACATGGCCGTAAAGAACGCCATGAACTCGCCGTTGGTCTTTTCGCCTGAGATAATCTCGGCCCCGCCATAAAGCAAAACGGCAAGAAATCCGATTCCGGTCATGATATCGATCAATGCGGGAACTGCCGCTTGCCCCGCCGTCGTGCGCATGTTCGCCCCAATACCCTGCTGGATCAGCGCATCATATCGCTTTGCCTGATAGGTTTCGAGTGCGTTGAGCTTGATCGGGTTAATGCCATGAAAAACCTCATCAAGACGGGTTGAGATGTTGCCCGCGATTTCGCGCGCGTTTCGCGAGCGGCGACGAATATAGGCCTGCACCAGAAGTGATGGCAGGATCAAAAGCGGGATGCCAATGATGGCGATCAAGGTCCATTTCCAGTCAATCCAGATCGCGACGGCCAGCAGACCAATCAACGAAACCAGATCGCGCGCTACGGCTGTCAGCAAGCTGCTCCAGACGCTGTTGATGACACCGACATCTCCCTGCACCCGCTCAATCAACTGCCCCGGTGGATGGATTTGAAAAAAACCACTGTCGAGTGACATCAGGTGCCGCAATAAATGTTTGCGCATAGCGGCCGAAGCGAGTTGCTGGATCCATTGCAGCAAAATGCGTTGGCCAGAGGATGTGAGCGCGCGAACAAAAAAGATCCCCATGATCCCGAAACCCACGAAGTAGAGCGCGTTCCGGTCACCTTGGGCGAAGACATCGTCAAACATCGGTTGGATCATGCGGCTGATCAGCGCCAGCATTGACCCTTCGATCATCATCAGAACGGCGGCAGCGGCGAGCAGCCATTTGTGCTCGCGCAAATAATCTCGCCATAGCCAAGCAAAGAGTTTGGTGGCGGATTGCTGCTTTTCCGAGCCGGATTTTGGGATAGGAGGGGGCATCAACGGCCTTTTGCGATCTGGGCTAACTATCGTCTACGCGCAAATGGGGTAGTAGAGCAAGCAAGGCAAGGTTGACGTTGCAATGTACCGCATTAAAGTCCCGCCATGTAACATCAGAAAGCCCCCGCACATGTCGTTGTCCCAAGGTCGTGCCTATCTGGCTATTCCCGGTCCGTCCGTCATTCCCGATGCAGTATTGCGGGCGATGCACCGCGCTTCGCCAAACATTTATGAGGGCGAACTGCATGATTTGACCCACAGTCTTGTACCGGATCTTAAGGATATCGCGATGACCGACGGCAACGTGGCCATCTATATCGGGAACGGCCACGCTGCGTGGGAAGCCGCCCTTGCCAACACGATTTCGGCCGGTGACACTGTTTTGGTACTGGCGACCGGGCGGTTTTGTATCGGCTGGGGTGAAATGGCGGCGGGGCTGGGTGCTACGGTAGAGACCATCGATTATGGTGCGCAGTCCCCGATTGGCCTTGCGCAGGTAGAAGAGGTCTTGGCCCAAGACAAAGAGGGCCGGATCAAGGCGGTCCTCGCTGTGCATGTCGATACATCGACAAGCGTTAAGAATGATATCGCAGGCCTGCGGGACGTGATGGACCGTGTCGGGCATCCCGCATTGCTGATGGCGGACTGTATTGCATCGCTGGGGTGTGACCGGTTTGAGATGGACGCATGGGGCGTCGACGTGATGATCACCGCGTCGCAGAAGGGCCTGATGACGCCGCCGGGCGTGGCGTTCACGTTTCACGGG
>CAYZKE010000020.1:13886-14277 GCA_964478505.1 uncultured Loktanella sp. | reverse complement strand
GTTTCAGGGTGCCAAAAGGGCTTGATGACGCCTGCGGGCGTTAGCTTTGTCTGGTTTAACGCCAAAGCGGATGCCGCCCGTGGTGACCGCGTCACGACCTACTGGGACTGGCGGCCGCGCACGAACCCCGAATTCTATTTCCAGTATTTCGACGGTACCGCCCCGACGCACCGCCTTTACGGCTTGCGCACAGCGCTTGATCTGATCAAGGCCGAGGGTTTGGAGAACGTCTTTGCACGGCATGAAAAGCTGGCACAGGTGATCTGGACCGCCTTTGATCATTGGGCTGCAGAGGGGCCGATGCATCTGAATATCGCCGACCCCGCGCACCGTTCACATGCTGTGACATCTGTCAGTATCGGATCACCCCACGGGGATGCGCTGCGCCACT
>CAYZKE010000020.1:7172-13876 GCA_964478505.1 uncultured Loktanella sp. | reverse complement strand
CCCGCCGATGCCTATTTCCGGATTGGTCACATGGGGCATGTGAATGCCCATATGATCATGGGTGCGCTTGGCACGATCGAAGCCGGGCTCAAGGCGTTGGGTATTCCGCATGGAGATGGCGCTTTGTCCGCTGCGGCGCAGGCCGTGGCGACGCGCGCCTAGCCGTTTTTGAGACGATCAATCCACTTGAAGAAATGGTGCAGCCCATAGGCCGTTACGGCAACCCAGACGTAGCCGACAGCCGCCGCGATCACCCAAAAGCCCATAAAGAGAAAGACCCAGAGCGTACCCAGAAACGCATCTGTATAGTCTTCAACGGCTTGGATCGGGCGGTGATGCGACATGACTTATCTTTCTATGATCTTAGAAAGATAATCGGCCCAAAATAAAAATCACCCTAATTTTTCGTGTGCACGCGCAAGCGCCTTTGGGAGGGCCTGTGCGAAGGCGTCAATCTGTGCCTCCGTCCCACAGCTAACACGGATGCAGCGGTCCTGTGGGACCACAAAGGGCATCCGCACAAAGATGCCATCCGCGACAAGGGCGGCCAGCACCGCACGTGCGAAATCGCCGTCCTTTCCGCAATCAATCGTGACAAAATTGGTGGCTGAGGGCAGGGGGGCCAAGCCATGCTCTTTGGCAATCGCGCCGATCCGATCCCGTGCTTTTGCAACTTCAGCCTGCACATGCGTCAGCCAGTCAGCATCTTGCAGTGCGGCCAGCGCGCCTTCCTGGCTGATCCGGCACATGCCGAAGTGGTTTCGGACCTTGTTAAAGCCATTGATCACCTCTGCTGCGCCGATCGCATAGCCGACGCGTGCGCCTGCCATACCGTGGGCTTTGGAAAACGTCCGCATCCGGATGACGTTTGGTGCAGCCGGATCAATCGCAGGCGCGGTGCCGTCCGGGGCGAGGTCGATATAGGCCTCATCGAGTACAAGCATGCAGCCTAGCGGGAGGCGATCAATCATATCTTGGATCACATCTGCCTGATGCCAGCTGCCCATCGGATTGTCCGGATTGGCGATATAGATCAGCTTGGCAGAAACTTCGGTTGCTTTTGCAATCAGCGCGTCGGGGTCTTCATAATTGCCTTTGTAAGGCACGGTATGCAGCGTCCCGCCGAAACCGGCGACATGATAGTTGAAGGTCGGATAGGCGCCAGCCGAGGTCACGACCGCATCACCCGCACCGACATAGAGCCGCACCAGAAGGCCCAAGAGCGCATCAATCCCTTCACCGACCATAATGTTCGCAGGGTCTACACCGTGATGCGCGGCCAGCGCGTGGCGCAGGTCATGGCTTTCGGGATCGCCGTACATCCAGACCTCGCCCGCGGCCTTTTGCATTGCGGCAATGGCTTTGGGAGAAGGGCCAAAGGCGCTTTCATTTGCACCAAGCCGCGCAACAAAGGGTCGACCCATCTGGCGCTCTTGCGCTTCGGGGCCAACGAAAGGGACCGAGGCGGGCAGGCTTTCGGCCAGGGGGGTAAGGGCAGGTTTTGTCATGGGGTCAGATAACCGTTTGCTTGAATTCTGCGCAACTGTTCATATGTGAGAATGGTTCGCAATAGGGGTGATCTCGGATGAAATTGAGTAGACGTGGGTTTTTGGTCAGTTCTGGCGCGGCCTTGGCGGTGCGTGCGGTCCCGCAGGTGGCAGGCAAGGCGGGAGGACGGCGGATTTTGACGTTGGTCTATGATAAAGCGTTGGGGATGATGCGCGCTGTCGAGCGTGTGGTGCCGTAGCGCTGCCGTCGTCATTGTCGCTCGGACCAATGGCGCAAAAATGGCGACCGGAAGTTTGATGGGACATAGAAAGTCAGGGGGCAGTGGCTGGACCGCCCCCCTTTGGATCTAGCCAATCTCTTGCAGGCGCGCGATGGCGGCTTTGAGTTGGGCTTCTTCGTTTTCGCGAAGCGCGAGATTGGCTTTGGCCTCGGCCACAACCTCATCGGGGGCGGATTCCACGAATTTTGGGTTGTTCAGACGCCCGCGCAGGCCACCCAGTTCCTTGCCCAGTTTCTGCATTGTTTTTTCGAGACGCGCGATTTCCTCGGCCACATCAATCAGATCGGCCAGCGGGATGCCAAAGGTGCCGCCTTCCATCGGGATGGTGACGCAGCCTTTGGGGAAGTCATCCACATGTGAAAGGCTTTCGATGCGGGCAAGGCGCTGGATCAGCACATGGTTGTTGTCCCATGCGGATTGGCCTTTGGCGTCCAACCCCGTCACCAGAAGCGGCACTTTGGCACCCGCCGGCACATGGACCTGCGCGCGGGCCGAGCGCACGTTGTCGATCAGATCGATCACCCAGTTCATCTCGCGGTCGGCGTCGGCATCCACGAGATCGGCCGCCGTATAGGTCGGCCAATCGGCGTGGACCAGCATCTTGGCGCGGCTGTCCGCCTGCTGCCACAGTTCTTCGGTGATGAAGGGCATGATCGGGTGCAGCAGGATCAGGCATTGGTCCAGCACCCAGCGCAGGGTCTGTTCGGTCTCGGCCTTGGCCGCCGCATCGTCGCCTTGCAGGATGGGTTTGGAGAATTCCAGATACCAGTCGCAGACCTTGCCCCATGTGAAGGCATAAAGCGCGTCGGCGGCGTCGTTGAAGCGGTAGGCTTCCATTGCGGCATCAACGGTCTCGCGCACCTTGCCGGTCTCGCCGATGATCCATTTGTTCAGCGTCTGGGTTGCCGCAGGCCGAACCGCATCGCCGGGGTATGGGATGTTGTAGTGCTCGGCAAAGCTGAAAGCGTTCCAGAGCTTTGTGCCGAAATTGCGGTAGCCTTTGATGCGGTCTTCACTGATTTTCAGCACACCACCCAAGGCCGCCATCTGCGCGTTGGAAAAGCGTAAGGCGTCGGCGCCGTAGGCGTCGATCATATCCAGCGGGTCGATCACGTTGCCCTTGGTCTTGGACATCTTCTCGCCTTTGGCATCGCGGACCAGCTGGTGCAAATAGACCGTGTGGAACGGTTCCTGCCCCATGATCGCCTCTGACATCATCATCATGCGGGCGACCCAGAAGAACAGGATGTCCTGACCGGTGACAAGCACATCGCCGGGGAAGTATTTCATCGCCTCGTCGTCAGCAGGCCAGCCGAGGGTGCCGAAAGGCCAGAGACCGGAGGAGAACCATGTGTCGAGGACGTCGGGGTCGCGACCTATATGAATTGACTCAAAGTTGCGGTTCTTGTCCAGCCAATACCCGTAGCCGCCGTCGCCGGTGACGCTAATATCGACACTGTCGCCGTAAAAATCCTTGGCGAGTTCGAGCGCTTCCTCTGCATTTGGCGCACAAAAAGCTTCATAGCCATTTTTATAGTATTCGATCGCACCACTTGCCGCCTCAACTAACTCATGGCCGGATGCTTTCTTTGGCCCATACCAAACCGGGATCTGATGCCCCCACCACAATTGCCGCGAGATGCACCATGGCTCGATATTCTCCAGCCAGTGATAATACACCTTCTCGCCGCTTTCCGGCATGATCTTGGTGCGGCCTTCGCGCACAGCATCCAGCGCGGGGCCGACGATTTTGGCAGTGTCCACGAACCATTGGTCGGTCAGCATCGGTTCGATGACTACTTTTGAGCGGTCGCCGAAGGGTTGCATAATCTTCTTGGCTTCGACGAAGGGGATCATGGCGGGTTCGCCGGTTGCGTCTTCGCGTGGGTTGTCACCCACCCTACCATCATCATCCGTAGGGTAGGTGGAACCCACGCGTGGATTGGGCACCATCACTGCGTTACCCTCTGCCGTGATATCCGCCACCACGCGCTTGCGGGCCTCGAACCGGTCCAGCCCGCGATATTCTTCGGGCACCATGTTCATCGCGGCGATCATTGCCTCGTCGAAATCCTGTTCGCCATTGGCGATGGCTTGGGCAATCGCGGCCTCTTCGGCGTAGGGCTTGCCGTCTGCGCGCATGTTCCCCTTGGTGTCCATCAGCGAATACATCGGGATGTTGCCGCGCTTGGCGACCTCATAGTCGTTGAAGTCATGCGCGCCGGTGATTTTCACGGCACCGGAGCCGAAGTTCATATCGGGGTAGGGGTCGGTGATGATCGGGATCAGGCGGCGTTGTTCTTTGGGACCCACGGGGATTTCGCACAGCTTGCCAACGATGGGCGCATAGCGTTCGTCGTCTTTGTGGACCGCAACAGCACCATCGCCCAGCATTGTTTCGGGGCGGGTCGTGGCGATCGAGATGTAATCGCGGGTTTCGCGCAGGGTGACGTTACCGTCCTCATCCTTCTCGACGTATTCATAGGTCTCGCCACCAGCCAGCGAGTATTTGAAGTGCCACATATGGCCGTCGACTTCGATATTCTCGACTTCAAGGTCGGAGATAGCTGTTTCGAAATGCGGGTCCCAGTTGACCAAGCGCTTGCCGCGATAGATCAGGCCTTGCCCGTACATCTCGACAAAGACCTTGAGCACCGCGTCGTGGAAATTGCCGGGTTTCTCAGACGCAGGCGCGCTTTCGGCACCGGACATGGTAAAGGCCGAACGGGACCAATCCATACTGTCGCCCAAGCGCCGCGCCTGTTGTTCGATCTGCCCGCCGTTGGCGGCCTTCCATTCCCAGACTTTCTCGAGGAATTTCTCGCGCCCCATCTCGGTGCGCTTTGGCATGCCTTTTGCCGCAAGGTCTTTTTCCACCATCAACTGTGTGGCGATACCCGCATGATCCAGCCCCGGTTGCCAGAGCGTGTCGTAGCCCTGCATCCGCTTCCAGCGGGTCAGCATGTCCATGATGGTATGGTTAAACGCGTGTCCGACGTGCAGGTGGCCTGTCACATTAGGGGGCGGCAACATGATGCAAAAAGTTTCATCGCGGCTGGCATTTGCGCCTGCTTTGAAAGCGCCTGCATCTTCCCACATTTTGTAAAGGCGGGGTTCTGCTGTTTTGGCGTCGAATGTCTTTTCCATCGGCATCGGTCTGGTCCTTGCTGTGTACGCAGGGCAAATAACGCGCTGATGGGGTGAGGGGAAGAGTAAGGTGGGTTTAAACCCACCTTACCTGATGAAAAACGGCTTTTCAGTGTTGCCGCTGGACTTGGACCGATCCACCGCTAGGGTCTGCGTCAAGCAAGCGAGGTGCAGCAATGGAAAAATTCGGCAAAAGCCAACCGGTGACACGGGTCGAGGACCAGCGGTTTTTGACCGGTCATGGCCGCTACATTGATGATGTCGCGCCAGCGGATGCGCTATTCGCATACTTCCTGCGCGCGACCGTGGCCCATGGCGAGATCACGACGCTTGATCTTGATGAGGCCCGCGAAATGCCCGGCGTGCATCTGATTGTCACCGCCGATGATCTTGCGGCGGCCGGTGTCGTTTTGGGGCTTGCCGGATCAATCGTCAAAAACCGCGATGGGTCAATGGCTGCCGCACCTGAGCGCCCTTTGCTTGCGCGGGGTCGTGTACGCCACGTGGGTGAGGCAATTGCGATGATCGTGGCCGATACGCTGACGGCGGCCAAGGATGCCGCCGAAATGATCCTTGTGGAAATTGACGATCTGCCCGTGCATGTCGACCTCGCCATTGGCGGCGAAGCCATACACGCGGAAGCGCCTGAAAACCTTGCCTTTGATTGGGGGCTAGGGGATGAGGCCGCAACGCAGGCCTGCATTGCCGAGGCCGCCCATGTCGTGACCGTCGATGTGATGGACAACCGCATCATTGCCAATGCAATGGAGCCGCGCGGATGCTTTGCCGAGGTCGCGGACGGTCGTTTGCACGTGGCGCTGAACGGGCAGGGCGTCTGGGTGCCCAAGGGGGATCTGGCACGCCACTTCAATCTTGATCCTGCCGATATCCGCGTCACCACCCCCGATGTGGGCGGCGGTTTCGGGATGAAGGCCATGCGCTATCCCGAGCCGTTCTGTGTGGCCCATGCCGCCCGCGTCCTGGGCCGCCCCGTGCGCTGGATGTCGGACCGGGGCGAGGCGATGTTATCGGACAATGCCGGTCGTGATCTGACCTCGACGGCAACACTTGCCTTTGATGATAACTATCGCATCACGGCCTATCAGCTTGATACGATTGCAAATATGGGTGCGTATAATTCGCAGTTCGCGCAAAATATCCAGACCGAGCTCTTTGCCAAGGTCCTGATGGGCACTTATGACGTCCAGACCGCCTACATGCGCACGCGGGGGATCTATACCAATACGACACCCGTTGACGCTTATCGCGGTGCCGGACGGCCCGAGGCGATTTTCGTGCTGGAACGTACGGTGGATGAGGCAGCGCGGCAGCTGGGGGTTGATCCTTGGGCATTGCGCAAAAAGAACTTCATCGCACCTGATAAATTTCCCTACACCACCGTTTCAGGGGTGACCTATGACGTGGGTGATTTCGCGATGGTGCTGGCCAGTGCAGGGCGCGAGGCCGACCGGGCAGGCCTTGCGGCGCGCAAGGCCGCATCGGCCAAGTCTGGCAAACTGCGTGGGCAGGGGCTTTGCTATTATATCGAAAGTATCCTCGGAAATCCGTCCGAGACAACTGCCGTAGAATTCACGCCCGAGGGTGCCACGATCTATGTCGGGACCCAGTCGAACGGGCAGGGGCATGAAACCGTCTACGCGCAGTTCCTTTCGGATCAGACCGGTATTCCGGCGGGCCAGATTACTGTCGTGCAAGGCGATAGCGACCGTATCGCCACTGGCGGTGGGACGGGCGGGTCGCGGTCGGT
>CAYZKE010000020.1:5219-7072 GCA_964478505.1 uncultured Loktanella sp. | reverse complement strand
TTCACCCCGCACCGTGTCTGGGAAACGATCCAGAAAGCAAAGGATGCGCGTGCAGCTGCGTGATTGGTTCTTCGGGCTTTTTGACAGGGGCCCACGCAGTGAAGAAGGTGCTGTGCGCGGGCGTGGCCCTGCGATCCATGTAGTTATCCTTGACGGGACAATGTCATCACTTGCCGAGGGCTGCGAAACGAATGCGGGGCTGACGTTCAAGCTCTTGTGTGAGGTCGGACGCACCGCCAATGTGACTGTCCACTACGAGGCCGGGATCCAATGGCGCGATTGGAGTAGTACATGGGACGTCATGACCGGCAAAGGGATCAATCGGCAGATCGAGCGCGCTTATGGCGTCGTCGCCTCGCGGTATCGCCCCGGTGACCGGATCGTTCTTGTCGGCTATTCAAGGGGGGCATATGCCGTGCGCTCGCTTGCAGGCGTCATTGATATGGTCGGGCTGGTCCGGTCCGAACATGCCACTGTCAGGACGATCCGCCAAGCATACCGTCACTACCGCAGCGGTGCACAAAGCCAGACAGTAGACGAGTTCCGGTCACTTTATTGCCACCCGTCCATCGAAGTCGAGGCGGTCGCGGTTTGGGATACGGTCAAAGCACTGGGCCTGCGGTTGCCGGTCATCTGGCGCTGGGCGGAAGCACAGCACAACTTCCACAATCACGCGCTTGGCCCGCATATTCGCAACGGCTTTCACGCTTTGGCGGTTGACGAGACCCGCCGCGCCTATGCCCCTGTGATGTGGCAGTTTCCCGAAGGTTGGTCCGGCCATGTGGAACAAGTCTGGTTTCGCGGAAATCATGGTGACGTGGGCGGGCAGGTCTGGCAGCACCCGCCATCGCGGCCTTTGGCCAATATCCCCTTGGTGTGGATGCTGGAGCGTTTGTCGGAGTGCGGGGTTCCCTTTCCTGACGGTTGGCGCGGGCGCTTCGCGCAAGATCCGGCTGCCCCGTCGATCGGAAATTGGCGGGCCTGGGCCAAAGTGTTTCTGTCGCGGCGCAGGCGGATCGTGGGTCAGGATCGCTCAGAACGCCTGCACGAAAGCATCAGCGGTGACGCGGCCCAAGCCTCAGTTTCCCCGCAATTTCATAATCAGACAAGTGGCTGAGCCGGTGGCATAGAGCTTGCCTGTTGTCGCGTCGCGGATCTCGCCCCGCGCCACTCCGGTGGAGCGCCCGGCATGTTCAATGATCCCCGTTGCGAGTATTTCGGCCCCTATCGGAATAGCGCCGACCAAATTAACCTTATATTCCAACGTGGTATAGACAGAGCCCTTGGGCGTCATCGTCATCACAGCGCAGGACATGCAGCTGTCAAGCAAGGTCCCGTACCACCCGCCATGCACACCGCCCGCAGGATTGCTATGCTGGAATTCCGGTTTGCCGCGGAAGGTGACTTGGCCTTTCTCCACGGCCTCCAATGAATAGTTCATTAAGGCCGAGATCGGTGGCCGCGAGATGCGCCCGTCCTGCATCGCTTGCATGAATTCAAGGCCCGATATTGACAGGGTTGTCTCAAGGTCGGGCATTTCTTCAGGTGTGGTTGCAGTAAACATTGGCGCTCCGGACAATTTTCGCCCGAAGCTGGCGCGTCAGGCCACGTTTTGCAACCGGACTTTTGGCGTCACACCAAGCGCATGGCACACATCGCGTGACAATTCGGGGCGGTTCAGCGTGTAAAAGTGCAGATGATCAACACCACCTTGGAGCAGGTCATCACACAACTCGGTCGCGACGGCTGTCGCCAAGAGTTCGGTGCTGCCATCACGGGTGGCATTCTCAAACGCGTCATGGATCACCTGCGGGATATGCGTGCCGCACTGTTTTGCAAAGCGCTGGGTGCCG
>CAYZKE010000020.1:1237-5119 GCA_964478505.1 uncultured Loktanella sp. | reverse complement strand
GCCACGATTTCGCGCACACCTGCGGCGGCGTAGTCTTCTGCGATCTGCAAGGTCTCGGCGCGTGTCGCGTCCACGCATGTCAGGTGTGCTGCCACATTCAAACCGCTGGTTTTGTGGATTGTCGTGACGGCTTCGTGCGTCAGTTTGCGGGTGGTACCGCCGGCACCATAGGTGACGGAAACAAAAGTGGGGTCCAAGGGGGCAAGCGTGTTGACGCAATCCCACAGACGAAAAGACCCCTCAAGGGATTTGGGGGGGAAGAATTCGAAGGAAACGTTCGGCTTGGACATGATGCACCTCTTGCTTGCCTTGATCTTTTGTCATCAGTATGAAGTTGACGCAATTTCATAAACTTCACCAAGGTCATGAGGACGCCTCATATATGCATATCGAGTTTCGACACCTGCGGACAATCAAGGCGATTCATGACACTGGCGGGCTCGCGCGGGCAGCGGACCAGTTGAACATTACCCAATCGGCTCTGTCGCATCAAATCAAGGGGATCGAGGACCAGGCGGGTGTCGAACTTTTCGTCCGGCGATCAAAGCCGCTGAAACTATCTGCCGCAGGGATGAAGATGCTCGCGGCCGCCGAGCAGATCCTGCCGCAAGTAGCGGCGCTGGAGGCTGAATTCTCTGGTCTGGTGGCTGGCAGTGCGGGCAGATTGCATATCGCGATCGAGTGTCATGCTTGTTTCGAATGGCTCTTTCCTGTTTTGGAACAGTTCCGCAAAGCCTGGCCCGAGGTCGATGTCGATATTCGCCCCGGCCTCGCGTTTGATGCTTTGCCAGCCTTGCGCAAGGAAGAGGTTGATCTGGTCGTCTCCTCTGATCCCGAGGATTTGCCAGAGACGGATTTTACACCGCTTTTTGACTACGAGCCGGTTTTTGTGGCGTCGGCCAATCATCCTCTGGCCCAAAAGGACGTCATCGAAGCGGAGGATTTTCGCGGTGAGACGCTGATCACCTATCCAGTCGATCGCGCGCGGCTTGATATCTTTTCGCAGCTTTTGACACCTGCCAAAGTCGAGCCCGCGGCAGTGCGGCAAGTGGAACTGACCGCCGTCATCCTGCTTTTGGTCGCCTCTAACCGCGGTGTTGCGGTTCTGCCGGACTGGGTTGTCAGGCAGGTGCGCTATAATTCGGATTACGTCACGCGGCCTTTGACGCAACAGGGCATTACGCGCCGTCTTTACGCGGCAACGCGGGCAGAGGATACGAGCCACCCTTTCATGGCCCACTTGATCCGGCTTGCCCGGCAGGAAGCGGTGAAAATGCAGCGCGCCTAGGCCGCTGTTGTGATGCCGGTGGGGGCGCTTAGATCCTGCCTGTTTGCATCCAGGCGCAAACAGGTTTCGCGAAAAGGCATTGCAGCGCCATATAAATATCCTTGCACGTATTTGCAGCCCATATCGCGTAGCATGTTGCGTTGTTGTTCGGTCTCCACACCTTCCGCGATCAAGTCGACCCTGAGTCCCCTGCTGATCGTCAACAACCCTTCAATCAGCACTCTCGCGGCGGGATCAATTCCCAGATCGCGCACAAAGCCGGTGTCGAGTTTGAGCTCATCGAACTCCATTTCCTTGAGGTGCTGAAGCGAGGCATAGCCGGTCCCAAAATCATCCAGTGAAATGCGGACACCTGCATTGCGAAAGAGCTGGATCGACCGACGCATGATTTCACCCGCGCGCGCAAGAAAGATGTCTTCCGTGATCTCAAATGTCAGATGATGGCGCAGTTCGGGATAACGGTCGATTATCGCAAAAAGTTCTTTGCGGCCCAGCAGCGTGGCAAGGGTAACTTCGGACATGTTGATTGACACCTGTCCGGGATCAAGCCCATCTTGCTTCATCTGGACAAGGTCCTGAAGTACGCGTTCAGCGGTACTCGCCATAAAGCTGCCTTGCAACGCCAACTCGTTGATCATGGGCAAAAAATGGGATGGGGCAAGGAGACCGCGCTGCGGATGTTCCCATCGCGACAATGCCTCAAATCCGATGATCTCGCCGGTATCGATCCGCACTTTCGGCTGATAGTACGGCACGATCTCTCCGTTGTGCATCGCGGCTATCAAAATTTCACGGTCCTTCAATGTGGGGCGCACAGGAAACGCGTTCTTGTCATAGATCATGATATTTGTGTTGGAATCCTGCTTGGCACGATACATGGCCTGATCCGCACCCGAGAGCAGTTCCGGTGGCGTACTTGCCGCCGGTCCCTGCCGCGCAATACCGATGCTGACGCCCACATCAAGCTGCTTCTGCTCGAAAGGGATGGTCTGTCGCAACGAGTTGACAAGGCGCTCAGCCAAGGCCTTGGCCTGTTTCAAGGACGTTATATTCGCCGATAGGAAGGCGAATTCGTCACCACCCACACGCGCGACACGATCGCCACGCACAGCAAGTGCGTTGAGCCTTGACGCGATCGCACAAAGCACGGCGTCACCGGCTTTGTGTCCATAGCTGTCGTTGATTGGTTTGAAGCCGTCCAAATCAATCAAAAAGACGGTCACGCCCTGTTTATTGGCATGCTGGGTCATCATACTTTGCACGATTTCATCAAAGGCGCGCCGGTTCATCAAGCCGGTGAGACTGTCGCTGCGCGAGAGCTTCTCAAGATCGGCAAGGCGCGCATTGGCTTCTTGTCGCGCCCGCTCAAGAGCTTGATTTGTATCTTTTTGCAGGTTCATCGTGTCGAGGGTGTTTGAGATATATACAATCGTCGAAATTGAGGTCAGCAACCATGCGGTCGGATCCTGCACAAAGGCGGGATTGTTCACTAGGTTCCAGTGCAGCAGGAACATAGCAGCAAACGCGATGAGCATCTGGCTCCAATTGTAAAATGGAAGCAGGCCGAAGGTGTTGCTGACGTGTACATAGACCCCGAAAACCCACAGATATCCGGTGACGACGTAGGGCAGACTTCCGCTTTGTGAAAGAATCAGCCCGAAAGCCAAAAACGGCAACATCGCCAACCAATTAACGAAGAACACAGCGAGACCCGAACGCAGTTGTAAAGGGGCGTCGAGTCTTGAGGCCCGTTTGTTCAGCGGATAGGATATAAACTCTAAAACGGCGATGACGGTCAACACGGTGACCGCCTGCATCCAGAACCCTGCATTGATGCAGATGCCAGTCATCAACACGGCCACACCGCCGCGTTTTATAATGTCGCGACCAGAAATATGGCCAACGATCTGCGTTTGATGCAGGAAATGATTTATCAGGTGCGGTTGCATACTGTCCTACTCGTCACTGCGGGCAGTTATGCAAGCAATCGGCAAACAAGCCGTTAAAATATCCAAGTTACCTGAATACAGCGGAAAGCCTCTTGCCTCTTGTTCCGCCTAGCCCGAGGGCCTATACGCCGCGCTTGATCCCCTATGAAGGACCTCGCAGATGGCTGGCAGCGCAAACCTAAACGTGATGATGAAAACCGCTCGCAAGGCAGGCCGCGGATTGCTGAAGGATTTTGGCGAAGTCGAGAACCTGCAAGTCAGCACAAAAGGCCCCGGCGACTTTGTCAGCCGCGCTGACAAGGCCGCAGAAGCGATGATCATGGAAGAGCTGCTGCATGCCCGCCCAACCTACGGTTTTCTGGGAGAAGAGGGCAAAGAGATTGAGGGCGAGGACCCCACCCGCCGCTGGATCGTTGATCCGCTGGACGGGACGACGAATTTTCTACACGGATTGCCGCACTGGGCAGTCTCCATTGCGCTTGAGCATAAGGGCCAGATTGTGGCCGGCGTGATCTATGACCCTGTCAAGGATGAAATGTTCTATGCTGAAAAAGGCGGTGGTGCCTGGATGAACGAAAGCCGGATGCGCGTGTCCGGCCGCCATCGGATGATTGAAAGCATTTTCGCCACAGGCCTGCCTTTTGC
>CAYZKE010000020.1:0-1137 GCA_964478505.1 uncultured Loktanella sp. | reverse complement strand
AAAGTCATTCGCAAGGCCTAACGCCGCACAATCGGAATATTGCTGCGGGTATATTCCGCCTCGGGGTGGGGCGGGTGCCCGTGCGTTTGACGCCAAAACAGTGTGCCGCCTCGCTTGATCCAAAGCGGGACCGTCAGGATGGCCCCGATGACAAACCCACCCGCATGCGCCCAATAGGCTACACCGCCGTTTGAGGTGTCGACGTTGATGCCGCTGAAAAGCTGAATGACGAACCAGAGGCCAAGCATGATCCACGCAGGGATCGGTAAAATGCGGAAAAAGACGATAAAGAAAATAAAGATATCGACCCGTGCTTTCGGGAACAGCAACAGATAGCCCCCCATGACGCCCGCGATCGCACCTGATGCACCGACCGTCGGGATGGTGGAAAGCGGATCGGCCCCGTATTGCGCCAAGGATGCGCCGATCCCGCAGACCAGATAGAAGACCAGAAACGGTATGTGGCCCATTTCGTCTTCGAGGTTATCGCCGAAAATCCACAGAAACAGCATATTCCCTGCCAGATGCATAAAGCCGCCGTGCAGGAAAATCGCAGTCACAAGTGCCGTGTAATTCTCCCCGTTCGAGAGGCGGATCGGCAGCAAGGCATAGTCATAATAAAGCTGGGACAAGGCCCGCTGATCCTGAAACAGGACCAGCCCTGCCAGAAAGATCGCGACATTCGCCGCGATCAATACAAGGGTCACGTAGGGCGTGCGCTCGGATGGGTTGTGGTCGCGAATTGGAAACATAGCGCGACCGTCCCCGAAGCCGCCCCAGCGGTCAAGAGAAAGCTGGGGTGGCGACCCCTGCAACTTCTGCCAGAAGTGCGGCATTTCCGCCCGCTGCTGTCGTGTCGATGCAGACATGGCGTTCATGCAGCACATGGGCCGCGTCAGGCATGCCGGTGATCAACGCGGTGATCGGGCCCTGACGTGTGCTCAGAGCCGTCTCAAGCGCCCGCCCGGTCTGGGCGTCGCCCCACCAGATCACGGCACCCAGATCAGCAATCTCGCTCAGCTGCGAGGCGGTCAAAGCGCCTTCGGTGCTGATCCCGATACCACCGAGTGCTTTGACAGCGGCCACCTGCTCTTGCGCGACATCCGCACCCGGCCCCATGCAAAGGATCGGGCCGCG
>CAYZKE010000019.1:7150-16679 GCA_964478505.1 uncultured Loktanella sp. | reverse complement strand
TGGGACCGCTTGAGAACTGCCGCGCAGTAGTTTATCGCGCTCCTGAACAGCCTCGGAAGGCCAAACACATGAAGTTTCTCGATCTTGCAAAGGTCTATATCCGCTCTGGCGCCGGTGGTGCGGGCTGCATCTCGTTCCGGCGCGAGAAATTCATGGAGTATGGCGGCCCTGACGGGGGCGATGGCGGCCGCGGCGGTGATGTGGTGGTCGAGGCGGTTGACGGCCTGAACACGCTGATTGATTTCCGCTACCAGCAGCACTTTTTTGCGACGAACGGCCAGCACGGTATGGGCAGCCAGCGGACCGGGAAAGACGGTGAAACCAAGGTCCTGCGTGTGCCGGTCGGCACCGAGATCATTGATGAAGATGAGGAAACGGTGATCGCTGACCTCACCGAAGTAGGCCAGAAGATCGTGATTGCCAAAGGCGGCAATGGTGGCTGGGGCAACTTGCGCTTCAAAACCGCGACAAACCAGGCGCCCCGTCGCGCCAATCCTGGCCAAGAGGCGATTGAGCGCACGATCTGGCTACGCCTGAAACTGATCGCGGATGTGGGTTTGCTGGGGATGCCCAATGCCGGCAAATCGACTTTCCTTGCCGCTACATCTAACGCGCGGCCTAAAGTTGCCGACTATCCATTCACAACGCTGATCCCCAATCTGGGCGTTGTCGGGATTGATGAGGTCGAATTTGTCGTGGCCGATATTCCTGGCCTCATTGAAGGCGCAAGCGAGGGGCGCGGCCTTGGTGATATGTTCCTTGGCCACGTTGAACGCTGTGCAGTCCTGCTACACCTGATTGACGGCACCTCGGGTGATCCGGCAGGCGACCTGACGACGATCATCAAAGAGCTTGAGGCCTATGGCGGTGCGCTTGCCGACAAGCCGCGCATCACGGTGCTGAACAAAATCGACGCGCTTGATGAAGAAGAACGTGAATTCCTGCGCGATGAGATCGCGGCTGTCGCCAAGGGCCCTGTCATGATGATGTCGGGTGTGACCGGCGAGGGTATTCCCGAAGTGCTGCGTGCCTTGCGGGCCGAGATTGACGACAATCGTCTTCGCCACCGCAAAGCGGAGGAGCAGGACGAAGGCGGGGATGCGCCATGGCAACCCTGACCGCGTCCAAGCGCCTTGTGGTCAAGATCGGCTCGGCGTTGCTGGTTGATGCGGCCACCGGCGCGCTTCGCCAGGATTGGCTGACGTCACTGGCCGAGGATGTTGCACGCATACGTGCACGTGGCACCGATGTAATCATTGTGTCGTCAGGGTCTATCGCCTTGGGGCGGGGCATTCTGGGCCTGCCGCTGACCTCGCTTGCGCTGGAACAATCGCAGGCCGCCGCCGCTGTCGGCCAGATCCGACTGGCGCGCGCCTATGAGGAAGCCTTAACGCCGCATGGCATTATCACCGGACAAGTGCTTGTGACCCTTGAAGATTCACAGGACCGCAGGCGGTATCTCAACAGTCGCGCAACGATGGAAACGATGCTTGGTCTGGGCGTGACGCCGATCGTGAATGAGAACGACACAATCGCGACAGACGAAATCCGCTATGGCGATAATGACCGGTTAGCGGCGCAGGTCGCGGTGACAGTCGGGGCCGATCAACTGGTGCTTTTGTCGGATGTGGACGGGCTTTATACCGCCAACCCGAGGATTGATAGCGCCGCAAAACATATTGAAACTGTTGATAAATTGACGCCAGAGATCGAAGCAATGGCCGGTGATGTGGGGTCGGGCCTTTCGAAAGGTGGGATGATCACCAAACTGATTGCCGCGCGCATCGCGACCGAGGCGGGCTGTGCCATGGCCATTGCCTTGGGCACCGCATTGAACCCGCTTGCCAAGCTGGAAGACGGGGCAAGGGCCACTTGGTTTGCTGCACAAACCGATCCGCAGGCGGCACGCAAACGCTGGATTTCGGCCATGAAACCGCGTGGCACTGTGACGGTGGATGTGGGCGCACAAGATGCGTTGCACCATGGCAAGAGCCTGTTGCCCGCCGGTGTCACGCAGATCAGCGGCAGTTTCGGCCGCGGCGAGGTGGTGACAATCGTCGACGCTACCGGTGCGACACTGGGCCAGGGCCTGATCCGGTATACCAGCGCCGAGGCACGCCAGATCATGGGGCGCCGCTCGGCGGAGATTGTCGAAATTCTGGGCTATGATGGCCGCGCGGCGCTGGTGCACCGCGACGACATGGTGCTGTAAGAGGAAAAGAGCATGGGTGATCAAGACATAGGCACGATGATGGCCAAGATCGGTGCGGATGCACGTGCCGCGTCGACCGTGCTGGCCACCGCTGGATCAGAGCGTAAATATGCGGCCCTCATTGGTGCGGCTGACGCGATCTGGGAAAACCGCATGGCGATCATGGATGCCAATGCCGAAGATCAGGTCTATGGCGAAGAAAAGGGCCTCAGCCCCGCCATGATGGACCGTTTGATGCTGGATGAGCCCCGCATCCGCGCCATGGCCGAGGGGCTACGCAACGTCGCCGCCCAATCCGATCCGGTGGGCGAGGTGATGACCGAATGGGACATGCCCAGCGGTCTGCACATCCAGCGTGTGCGCACGCCTTTGGGTGTGATCGGCGTCATCTATGAAAGCCGCCCCAATGTGACAGCGGACGCAGGCGCGCTTTGCCTGCAGTCGGGTAATGCGGTCATTCTGCGCGGCGGGTCCGAGAGCTTTCATTCCTCCACCGCGATCCACGACTGTCTGCAAACCGGATTAAAGCAGGCAGGTCTGCCAGCGACGGCGATCCAGCTTGTGCCTACGCGCGACCGTGCGGCGGTCTCGGCGATGTTGACCGCGACCGACCATATCGACGTGATTGTGCCACGCGGCGGCAAGGGGCTTGTCGGGTTGGTTCAGCGCGAAGCCCGCGTACCTGTGTTCGCGCATCTTGAAGGCATTTGTCACATCTACGTGGGCGCGACGGCTGATCCTGCAATGGCGGTCGAGATCGTTCTGAACGCCAAGACACGCCGCACCGGCATCTGCGGGTCCATGGAATGCCTGTTGATCGACTGGCGTTTTTACACGCAACACGGCTCACTGCTGGTTGATGCCCTGCTGAAGGCCGGCGTTGATGTGCGCGCCGATGGCGACCTGGCCAAGATTGCAGGCACGACGCCCGCGCAACCCGATGATTTCGGGAAGGAATTTCTGGATATGATTTGCGCGGCCAAGCTTGTCGATGGTGTCGACGAGGCGATTGCGCATATCCGCACCTACGGGTCAAATCACACCGATGCGATCATCACCGCCGACGATCAGGCCGCAGCGCATTTCTTCAAAGAGCTTGATAGTGCGATCCTGATGCGCAACGCCTCGACCCAGTTTGCCGACGGTGCGGAATTCGGCATGGGTGCCGAAATCGGGATTGCGACAGGCAAACTGCACGCACGTGGGCCGGTCGGGGCCACACAACTGACTAGTTTCAAATACCTCGTGACAGGAAACGGGGCCGTGCGCCGCTAGAACCGCGCGATCAGATGGTCGCTCATGTGGCGGAACTGCAAACGACGCTGCGCTTGCGCCAGCACATCGGGTAGAAGTGCAAATTGCACATGGGCCGCTGTGTACCTGAAGCCCATTTGCGGTGCGCTGATGTTATCCCACAGCTCTTGATCCACGGCCAGCCGCGGTCCTTCGGCGCGCATCACCCATGCTTCGCCATCGCGCGTGATCTGGATATCCCCGCCCAGAGGCATGGTCGATTCCAGCGCCTGCAACATCAAAAGGGCTGCGCGCACCAGACGGCGCGGCTGATCCCCCTCGATTTTCCAGATATAGTTAATGCGGCCACCACGCGCAGTTGCTGCAAGAATCGACAGAATTTCAGAGCGGCTGACGGATTGCTCTTCACTTGCGGCACCATAGGCAATGCGGAAATACCGGATCCGCGCGCTGGCGTTCTGAACGCTTTCGCTGATCAGGTCCATTTCGGCACCGGTATCGCCATCGGTCAGCGCCAAAAGCTCGACGCCATTGCCGATCGCACCAATTGGACTGATAAGATCATGGCAAATACGTGATCCAACCAAAGCCGCAAGATCAGGTTGCATAATGCAGCCTCCGTTGTAAGAGAGAAAAGATGTCAGATATAAATGCGATTTTTGAGCCTGGCGTGCTCGTACGGCATCCCGAGCAGCCGGATTGGGGCGTAGGGCAGGTGCAGTCCAACATTGGCGACCGGATTACTGTCAACTTCAGGGAGATGGGTAAAATCGTCATTGATAGTCGGCGCGTCTTGCTTGAACTCGTTCATGAATAAAATACAACCTAAAGGAGAGTTTCGCAAGTTGGGTTTCCAATACCTGTCAATGTGTCGCGGTATGGTTGCTAAAAGGTTAATGTCCGTCATCCTGCGCCAAAATAAAGGCTGCCTTTGAATTTGTCTGCGCCGCCAAGACCTGTCTTTGAGACCCGCGTAACGCGCGCGCCTGATGATATCCGCGCCGCACAACGCCTCCGGTATGAGGTCTTTGTCGCCGAGCTTGGTGGCGATGGTCCGTTGGTTGATCATGCCGCGCGCTTGGAATGTGATGTCTATGACGCCCATGCCGACCATATCCTGTTGTTGGACAAGGCGCGAGCGCAGGACGATCAGGTCGTTGGTGTTTACCGTGTCATGACAGCCGAGATGGCGCAGGCGGCAGGCGGCTTTTACTGCGAAACCGAGTATGATCTGACGCCGCTTTACCAAAGCAGGCAACGCCTGTTGGAACTTGGCCGCTCTTGCCTGCACCCTGACTATCGCGGGGGTGCTGGAATGCTGCATCTATGGCAGGCGCTCGCTGGGTATGTCGAAGCGCACCAGATTGCGGTGCTGTTCGGGGTGGCCTCTTTTCATGGGACTGACGCACAGGCGCTGTCGGCCCCGTTAAGCCTTTTGTACCACAAACATCTGGCACCCAAGGGCTTGCGCGTCACGGCAAAAGGTCCGACAGCCGTGCCGATGAATATCCAGCCCCTCGAAACTATCGACCGGATCTCTGCCGTGCGTGAAATACCTGCTTTGATCAAAGCCTATTTGCGCTTGGGCGGGAAAGTGGCACCTGATGCCTTTGTGGATCATGCCTTCAATACGGTTGATATCTGCCTGATCCTTGAAAAAGATGCGATTGATGGATTGCAGCGGGCCATTCTGGCCAAAGGCGGGGCAAATGGCTGAGACTTGGCAGAGCAAAAGCGCGCCGCCGGACTGCCGTTTGACTGTTCTGGGCTGGTTCCGGGTGGTTTTACGCGCGATCCCGTTGATTGTGCTCGTCTTTGGTGGATTGCTGATCTTGCTTGCTGTCCGCCTTGTGGAAAGGCCGCTTTGCGGGCTGGGGCGACCGGTTACCCCCTATATCACACAGTTTGTGTGCCGGATGTCCTTTGTGGTTCTGGGGATCAGATATACCTCGGAAGGTGCGCCAATGGCAGGTGCGGGGGCCGTTGTGGCAAACCATACCTCTTGGCTGGATATCTTCGCACTGAATGCCCGCAAACGCATCTATTTTGTGTCGAAAGCCGAGGTTGCGGGCTGGCCCGGGATCGGATGGCTGGCGCGCGCGACAGGGACGGTGTTCATCCGGCGCGACCGCAGCGAAGTGCAAGGGCAGATCGCGGTATTCCGCGAAAGGCTTGCAGCGGGTCATAAGCTGTTGTTTTTTCCCGAAGGCACCTCAACCGATGGTCTACAGGTGCTGCCTTTCAAGCCAGCGCTTTTTGCCGCCTTCTTCGATCCATCCTTGCGCCAGACGCTTCAAATGCAGGCGGTGACGTTGCAGTATCACGCACCCGCAGGGGCGGACCCGCGGTTTTATGGCTGGTGGGGTGATATGGACTTCGGGCCGCATCTGCTGGCAACACTGGCCGCCGCCAAGCAAGGCAGTGTGCATGTGATTTACCACGCGCCCGTCAAGGTCGCAGATTATGCGGACCGCAAAGCTTTGGCAAAAGCAATGGAGGATCAGGTGCGCGCAGGTCTCGCGGCAGGCTCCTAGCCCAGCATCGCACGTCTGAGGGTGCCAAGGGTTCCGGCGGGATTATCTGTGTTCCAGACCTCATCGCCGATCCCGAAGAAATCTGTGTGTGGGGACAGCGCGCGGATCAAACCCTCATCCAGCGCACCTTCTGCGACCACCGGCACTTCGATCATCAGGGACCACCACTCGAAAAGTTCCAGCTCCGCCTGACGTCCGTCACCAAGGGCAGTTTTGCCCACGGGACCGAAGCTGACGTAATCGGCGCCCAACTCACCTGCGGTCATGCCGTCATGGCGGGAATTGGTGCAGTAACAGCCGACGATGGCATCATCACCAAGGTCTTTGCGCACCTGACGGACTGATCGAGCGCCGTCTTGCAGGTGCACGCCGTCAAGACCAAGGCGTTCGACAAGCTGGATATGGGTATCAATCACCAGTGCCACGTCACGGGCATGGGTGACTTCGCGCAGGGCGTCGGCGGCTTTGGCGATCCGCGCCTCATCGGTGGTGCCCAACGCAAGGCGGACGCAGGCCACTTCGGTGCTGTCCAGACAGGCGGCCAATTCGGCCGGATAAGTCGAAAGATCGAATTCCGACGGGCTGATGAGGTAGATTTGCGGGTGGTCCTGGGCGTCCGACATGGGGGCGTTCCGATTTACTTGATGTTTCAGGGGCTTTTAGCGGGGAAAATCGGGCTTGGCCATGGGGGGCGTGCTGCTGCGGTTCTTGCCTTGCGCAGGCGCGCGGCGTATCAGGCGGCGATCTTATAAAAGGAAGTGTTATGCCCAGCGCCCAGCCTCAGCCTGCGTTTGTCCTGATCCGCCCCCAGATGGGTGAAAACATTGGTGCAGCCGCCCGTGGCATGTGGAATTTCGGACTGGACCGCATGCGGATCATTGATCCGCGCGATGGCTGGCCAAACCAGAAGGCTGTGGCGATGGCCAGCGGGGCAGGGCGACTGCTGGATGAGGCGCAGATCTATCCTGATACCGCCGCCGCAATTGCTGATTGTGATTACGTTTATGCGACCACGGCGCGGCCACGGGGGCTGACGAAACTGGTGCTAACACCCGAGGCCGCGATGCAGGATGCCCGCGCGCGGATTGCGCAGGGACAAAAAGTCGCTGTGATGTTCGGCCCCGAACGCGCGGGCATGGAAAACGATGATATTGCACGCGCGAATGCAATTATCTCGGTGCCTGTGAACCCTGACTTTCCGTCGCTAAATCTGGCACAATGCGTGTTGCTGACAGGCTATGAATGGCGGCGCGAGGCGGTTGCGGTTGATCCCGCCCGCGTGGATGCTGTGGGTGACTGGGCCGAGCAGATCGAGATTGAAAAGCTTGCCGCGCATTACGAAGAGCGGTTGGAAGATGCCGGGTTCTTTTATCCCGAACACAAGGCCGAGAACATGAAGATGAACCTGCGCAATATGTGGTCGCGCATGCCCATGACGCGGGCGGATGTGCAGATGCTGCATGGCATGATGCGCCAGATGGTGCGCTGGAAAGAGCGGGGGTAAGGTGGATTGAAATCCACCTTACATGTGGCACCCTGACGCTTGCGGTCGCCGCACACGGGTTCTAGGTACACGGTAAGACCAAGCGGAGACCGATCATGGCAACCAAGCGCAGCATTTTTGAAGATGTCGGTGACACCCCGAAACAAGCAGCCGCCCCCGGCGCGATCAACCGTGCAGGACAGGGTGCGCGGCGCGCGATCCGCGCATGGTTGATGGCGCTCTTCGGGTTGGTTGTTGTCATGATCGTTGTCGGTGGGTTAACCCGCCTAACCGATAGTGGCCTGTCGATCACCGAATGGAAGCCCGTGACGGGGGCCATGCCGCCGATGTCAGAGGCCGCCTGGGTAGAAGAATTCGACAAATACCGTGCGATCCCCGAGTACCAGTTGCAGAACCGTGGCATGACCATGGCCGAGTTCAAGGTGATCTACTGGTGGGAATGGGGCCACCGCCAGTTGGGCCGTTTTATCGGGCTGGTTTGGGCTGTTGGCTTTGTGGCCTTCGCCGCCACCCGCAAAATCCCCACAGGCTGGACGCCAAAACTTTTGTTCATCGGCGCATTGGGCGGTCTGCAGGGGTTTATCGGCTGGTGGATGGTGTCATCAGGCCTTGAAGAAGGCATGTTGGACGTGGCCTCATACCGGCTTGCCACCCACCTTGGGTTGGCGTTCGTGATCTTCGGCTTCATCGCGTGGTACGTCTATCAGTTGGGCCGCAGCCAGGCCGATCTGCTGCAAGCGCGCCGCAGCGGGAATGCAAGCCTTGCGCGGCTGAGCAGTATTCTGGTGGGTTTTGCCTTCCTGCAAATCATCCTTGGCGCTTTGGTCGCAGGAATCGACGCGGGCCGCGCCTTCCCTGACTGGCCGCTGATGGCGGGCGGGTTCCTGCCGCCCGAGCCTTTGTCACTCACCCCGGTCTGGCGCAATTTCTTCGAGGACGCGGGCCTTGTGCAATTCATGCACCGGATGGTGGGCTATGCGCTCTTTGCCTATACGATCTTCGTCTGGACCCGCGCACGCCGTTCGGCCAATGACACCACGCGCTTTACCTTCAACGCGATCATGGCGGTGATGACACTTCAGGTCGTGATCGGCATTGTGACGGTGATGTATTCCGCGCCGTGGCAGATTGCGATTGTGCATCAGCTGGTGGCGGTGATCCTCTGGGCGCTGATCCTGCGGGGCCGCTTTGTGGCGCAGTATCCTGTACCACAAACCATCAAGGGGGCCTGATCAAATGGGTGCATATACCGAGCTGATGGCGTTCCAGCGCGAGACCGAGGCGCTGTCACAGATTGCGGGCCGCCTTGGGTGGGATCAGGAAACCATGATGCCTGACGGCGCCACACCCCAGCGCGCGGAAGAACATGCTGCGATGGCCAATATCCTGCATGCCCGCAGGATTGATCCGCGGATCGGGGAATGGCTGGAGACAGCGCAAGCCACCGATGATGTGGCCGCCGCCAACCTGCGCCACATCCGGCGGGATTATGAACGCACTGCGAAAGTCCCCGCACGTCTGGCAGCGGAGCTTGCGAAAACCACGTCGCTTGCGCACCGCGTTTGGGCCCGTACCCGCGCCGAGGAGGACGTGGCCGCATTCCTGCCGATGTTGCAGAAAGTCGTTGATCTGCGCCGCGAGGAAGCGGCCGCTGTCGCTGGCAACACAGACCCCTACGATGCACTGCTGGACGATTACGAACCGGGTGCCACCGGAGCGAGTCTGGGTGCGATGTTCGCGGCCTTGCGCCCGCGTCTTGTCGCGCTGCGTGCGGCGATTTTGGACAAACCGGTGCCTGCGCCGTTGAGCACACACTTTGATGAAGCCGCACAATTGGCGCTGTCGGAGAAGCTGGCCCTCAGCTTTGGCTACGGTCTTGCAAACGGACGGATTGACAAGGCGGTGCATCCGTTCTCGTCAGGCTCCGGCCTTGATGTGCGGATCACGACGCGGACCAATCCGACGGATCCGTTCAACTGTTTTTATTCCACGATCCACGAGGTCGGCCATGCCGCCTATGAGCAG
>CAYZKE010000019.1:0-7140 GCA_964478505.1 uncultured Loktanella sp. | reverse complement strand
GCAGGGGATTGATGACACGCATCTGCTCACCCCTTTGGGGCGCGGTGTGTCGATGGGCGTGCATGAAAGCCAAAGCCGGATTTACGAGAACCAGCTTGGGCGCAGCCGCGCCTATACGGGCTGGCTTTACGGGCAAATGCGCGATGCATTCGGTGATTTCGGGGTGGCCGACGAAGACACCTTTTATGCCACGGTCAACCGCGTGCATGACGGGTTTATTCGCACCGAGGCCGATGAGGTGCAGTATAATCTGCATGTGCTGCTGCGATTTGATCTGGAACGCGCGCTGATCGCGGGGGATCTCGCGGTGAATGATCTGGAAGCCGCATGGAACGACCGCTTTCAGGCCGATTTCGGCTATGCGGTCGACAAACCGTCAAACGGTGTCTTGCAGGATGTGCACTGGTCCGAGGGGTTGTTCGGCTATTTCCCGACATACACGTTGGGCAATGTCTATGCAGGCTGTTTGCATGTGGCGTTGCGTGATGCGGTGCCTGATCTGGATGCAGATCTTGCGCGGGGTGATACATCGAAAGCAACGGGCTGGCTGCGCGCGAACCTGCAACAGTATGGCGGGCTGCGCACGCCGGTTGAGACGATCACCCATGCAACCGGGACAGCGCCCAGCGAGGCGCCTTTGCTGGACTATCTGGAAGAGAAATTCAGCGCGATCTACCGGCTGTAGGTGTCGGAGCCTCCGGCGGGGATATTTTCGGGCCAGTAATAACGCAGGTTAGGACCAGTTCGGATCGCGCTTTTCCAGAAAGGCGTTGATGCCTTCGTTGGTGTCGTCGACCAGCATGTTCTGGACCATGACATCGCCGGTATAGGCGTAGGCCTCTGCCGTTGTCATCTGGGCCTGCGCATAAAAGGCCTGTTTGCCGATCTTGACCGCCGAGGGCAGTTTCTTGGCGATCGCCTGCGCAAGCTCTTGGGCGTCGCGTTCCAGTGCATCGGTGTGCACAGCGCGGTTGATCAGGCCGAGGTCCTGTGCCTCGCGGGTGTTGATAAAGCGGCCCGTTGTCAGCATTTCAAAAGCAGCTTTGCGGTGGATATTGCGGGTCAGCGCCACCATTGGAGTGGAGCAGAACAGGCCGATATTCACGCCATTGACGCCAAAACGCGTATCGTCAGAGGCCACAGCCAGATCGCAGGTTGCCACAAGCTGGCAACCGGCCGCCGTGGCGATGCCGTGGACCTGAGCGATGACAGGCTGGGGCATGGACTGAATCCGCTGCATCATCGCGGCACAACGATCGAAGAGGTCCTTGAAATAGGCCGCACCCCCATCGGGCGATTGCCGTCCGGCCTGCATTTCCTTGAGGTCATGGCCCGCGCAGAATGCTTTGCCTGAACCGCGCAGGATTACGGCATGAATGCTGCTGTCCTCTGCGATCTGATCAAACGCCCCGTGCAGTGCGGCCAGCATCGCATCCGAAAGGGCATTCAGGCGCTCGGGCGCGTTCATCGTCAGGGTGGCGATATGGCCACTGTCTTCGCGAAGCAGGATTGTCATCTTGTTCCTTTCGGTGTTGCTTGAGTGAACCGTAATGCAGCGCGAGGTGATATGGAACACAAGATGGATATTCCCGGACTTCAATCCTTTCTGATTGAAGCCTTTCCGCAGGTTGCCGGTGAGATCGCGGTGACTGAACTGGCCGCGGATGAACTGACGGTGCGTTTAAAGGTCCAGGACAAACACTTGCGCCCCGGCGGCACGGTCTCGGGGCCGACGATGTTTATGCTGGCGGATGTGGCTGTCTATCTGGCGATCCTATCGCGGATCGGGCCGGTTGCCTTGGCTGTGACCACCAATTGCAGCATCGATTTTATGCGCAAGCCGGCCGCTGATGCCGATCTGATCTGTACGGCGCGTCTGCTGAAATGCGGGCGGGTTCTGGCCGTTGGCGATGTGCTGATCCATAGCGCGGGGCAGGCGGCCCCTGTCGCCCGCGCAAGCCTGACCTATTCCATTCCACCAAAATAAAAAATGGGCCGCAACAGGTGCGGCCCAGTCAGGAAAAGGCAGGAGGGGTTTAATCCTGCCAGAACGGTTTGGCGGCTTCTGCCTGCGCAGAAGCGCGGTCCAACCCGATGTCATGAAGCAGATGTGGTTCTAATTTCTTCAAAGCACGGCGGGTTTTGCGTCGGGTGTCCCATTGTGTCACGACCACAGCAAATTTGACCGCAAGGCCGGCAACCATTGGCAGGTCTTTCCGGGCGGTGAGATTCATAAGTTGCGCGGTCTGGAGCGCGTTTGACATGGGTCGACTCCTAAAATTGTATTGACACAATGGGGTAAATTGCTACAATATACTGGTACAAAAGAATACAATGAAGGTCTAGAAAATGATTGTATCCGATACAATTTGGCAGCCAGAGGTTTCGAATGCGGGCAAGTCCAAATACAAAGCGCTCGCACAGGCGATCCGCGAGGGGATTGTATCAGGACAATTGACAGCAGGAGAGAAGCTACCGCCGGTGCGTGATCTTGCCTATCGGGTAGGTGTAACACCCGGGACCGTGGCGCGGGCCTATTCGCTTTTGATTGATGAGGGGCGTTTGATCGCCGGTGTAGGTCGTGGCACCTTTGTGTCGGGGCAGAAAACCCGTTCAGAGGCCGCCATCAAGGCCCCTGTCATGCTGGATAGACCCGGCACTGCGCCGGACCGCGTGCATTTGTTAAGCCCTAAGGTGCCGGATATGGGGCAATCACAATTGTTGCGTGACGGGATGCAGGCGCTTTCGCGCAACTTTCTCCCAGAGCATTTGTTGCGCTATCCCACGCGCGAGACCGATCTTGCTGCGCGGCTTGCATTTCAGGCCGAGGTTGCCCCCGAGAGTGTGGGGCATTTTACTGTTGATGATATCGTCACAGCCCATGGCGGGCAGAGTGCGATTGTGATGGTGCTGCAAACAGTCCTGCATGGCACGCATCCCGTGATCGCGGTTGACGAACTGAGCTATGGCGGTTTTCGCTCGGCGGCGTTGTTGTGTCGCGCGGATGTCGTGCCCTTGCAGTGGGACGAAGAGGGGCCGCAGGTTGCCGCCTTTGAGGAAGCGATCAAATCCAAAAGCGTGCAGGTCTATTTTACAGCGTCCGAGGTCTGTAATCCCACGGTCAAGGCCACGTCGCCCGCGCGGCGCGTCGAGATTGCGGCCATAGCGCAGCGCTACGGCGTGCATATCATTGATGATGATTGCTACCGTTTGATGAAAACCAAGCGGATCGGGCCCAGCTATCGGGCTTTGCTGCCAGAGTTGGGCTGGTATGTGTCGTCTCCGGCCAAGACGCTGACAGCGGCATTGCGCATCGGCTTTGCGATTGCGCCTGAAGGCTGGGGGCCGGCACTGGTCAGGACCGCCACATATCATTCTTTCGGTGTCTCGCGGATGATCACGGACCTTTATGCCCATGTGCTGGCCCAGCCCGAACTGCCGCAAATCATTGCGCAAGTGAAGCAAAGGGTGGCCGCAGACATTCACGCAGCCGTCAATATCCTGGGGGGGTACCAGTTGAACTGGTCAGAGGATGTGCCATTCCTGTGGCTTGAACTGCCCAGAGGGTGGCGGGCAGCTGCATTCTGTACGGCGGCCGAGGCGTCGGGGGTCCTGATCAAGCCTGCCGAAGACTTTGCCTTGCGTGATGGCCGTTCGGTCCATGCGGTGCGTATTGCGATTAATGGTCTCATGCCGAATGACGCCTTCGTGCAGGCGATGGGGACACTTCGGACGCTGTTGGATCAACCTGCAGAGCAACTGGCGACATAATCATGGGGTAAAATAATACCTAAATTTTAACCCATTGAAAACGCTATATTTTACAGCGCTGATGGCGCTTGACTGCGCAACGCCTCTGTTTATAACGCCCCAATCGAATGACACGTGGCGCGAGCCACCCCAAACTTTTGGTGGAATATGAAAACCTTTACCGCAACTCCTGCGGATATCGACAAGAAATGGATCCTGATCGACGCTGAAGGCGTTGTTCTGGGTCGTCTTGCCTCGATCATCGCAATGCGCTTGCGCGGCAAGCACAAGCCTTCTTTCACACCGCACATGGATATGGGCGACAACGTGATTGTCATCAACGCCGAGAAAATCCAGATGACTGGTAACAAGCGTGATGAGAAGTACTACTGGCACACCGGTCACCCCGGCGGCATCAAGTCCAAGACAAAGGCAGAGATCCTTGAAGGTGCGCATCCCGAGCGCGTCATCATGAAGGCCGTTCAGCGCATGCTGCCCGGTGGCAAACTGTCCCGTCAGCAGATGACCCACCTGCGCGTTTTCGCAGGCGCTGAGCACGGCATGGAAGCCCAGAAGCCCGAAGTTCTGGACGTGAAGTCCATGAACAAAAAGAACACGAGGACTGCATAATGGCCGATCAAGTAAACTCGCTCGAAGAGCTGGGCCAAGTTGCAACAGGTGCCGAGGCACCAGCTGCAGCGGTCGAAGCAACTGTCACACGTGAGCCCGTCCGCGACCATCTGGGACGTTCCTATGCGACAGGCAAGCGCAAAGATGCGGTTGCCCGCGTCTGGATCAAGCCGGGTTCCGGCAAGGTCACAGTCAACGGCAAAGCCATGGACGCCTATTTCGCGCGTCCCGTTCTGCAGATGATCCTGCGCCAGCCTTTTCAGGTTGCCGGTGTTGTTGACCAGTTCGACGTAATGGCAACTGTTGCCGGTGGCGGCCTGTCCGGCCAGGCCGGTGCGGTCAAGCACGGTGTGTCCAAAGCGCTGCAGCTTTACGATCCAACACTGCGCGCTGCGCTGAAGGCAGCTGGCTTCCTGACGCGCGACAGCCGTGTGGTTGAGCGTAAGAAATACGGTAAAGCGAAAGCCCGTAAGAGCTTCCAGTTCTCCAAGCGTTAATCGCTGGATGCCAGAGATACCAAAGGGCGGTCCTTGGGGCCGCCCTTTTTGTATCTGAGCCGTGATTTGGAACAAGGTCCGCTGTGCGGTTCAAGTTTGCCGTTCGTTTCTTATGCTGAAATGACTGCTCGTAAACCAAGATGGACGTCATCCCTCGACGGTTGCACTTGCAGTATTTGACAGTGAGGGGCGGAAAGCGGTCGTTTGCAGCGCTTGGCATAAAGGTCTGCTTTGCGGGACAAACTGAGCTTTCGCTGCCCGCGAACCAATGACCGCTTTCGGGTGGATACGTAAGAATTGAACTGGTGGAGAAGGTCTTTCTTGCCCACTATCAGTTATTCAATCTATAGGATTGAAGCCCACATTAATTTTGCCGAACGTTCTTATCTATTGTCGTCGAGGTGCTGTCTCATCTGCTCCAGATCGTCGTGTATCCGGCGCATGATTGCGATTTGATCTTCCCCGATAACGTCCCTGATCATTGCGCTCACCTGTGCAATCGCCTCCTCGCGAAAGCTGCGTCCGGTTTCAGTCAGGAAGACAAGTTTGCCGCGCCCGTCGCTTGGGTCTGGCTGGACGTCGATGTAACCTTGGTTTTGCAAGACTTTCAGAGAGTGGGTCATGGTATTTTTCGTCACCTGCATGGCCGACGCGATGCGCAGGGGTGGCTTTCCATCACCCCTGCGTGCCAAATGATTCAGTATTGAGAAATGAGACGGGTGAACACCGTCTGGCAGTGTCTTGGCGAACAGAGCGGTGGATAATTGGTTGATGATCCCAATCTCGGTGAAGAAGCCGAACACTTCGTCCGTATTGTCCTGGTCTTTTTTCACATCATTCCAATCTTGGACTCGATCGGCCAGCGAGGACTGACCGCGACTTTTGGACCATATCCGATCCGCGCCAGCATTTGAACCGTTCCACCACCCGGGGCAAGACGTTGGTGGATTTCATTATAAATCTGCGTCATTTCCTGATACTCCTGCAACGCCTGGCTCAGCGGTTGAAAACCAAGGCCCTCAGCGGTGCAGGCAAGGTTGATCCTCAACCAGTCCGACCCAGCTGCGATCTGGTCAGCTCTGGTGTTGCGTTGCGTTACCATCCACAGATGCCCCATCGCCGTTTCGGTATTGGCGAGGACGGCCTTCAGACCCTCCTGATACCCAGTTGATTCTTTGTCCAACAAGCTCTCACGCGTCATGACACCGGCAAGCGCCAGCGATTCAAAGAGGGCTCCACTGAAGTCGATCCCATCGGGATTGGCGTTGATCTCTGCCTTGCCGATGCGAAAGAGATCTACGCTTTCTTTATAGGTGCGCGGGGTATCAATTTCGAGCCGGAGCGCCTTTGTGGTCAGCGCGCGCCAATAGGCAATATCGTCCGTGTCGATAGAGCCTCCAAATTCACTCTGTCGGGCTACCTGCAATATCCGAGCGAGTGCGTCCGCCGGGACCGCGCGCGCCGTATCATAGGGTTCCTTGTTGGACCGGCGGTTCAGCACATGTTTGAACAGCGGGTCACGCACCGCAGTTGCTTGGGTGAACGTCGCTTTGGCAATTGGCCGCGTGTCCAGCCCATCTTCATCTTCGCCCTCTGGAAACAAGGTCACATCAACGCCGTAGCCATCCGCGTTCGCGGCCATACGCATGAGTTCAAGGAAACAGCCAAGGCCAATGGTCAATTGTCGGTCAAACGGATCTGTGTGGGGCAGCTGTTTGTCTGTGTCAAAAAACAGTGTCAGCCCGTCATCACCATCCAGACGGATCATCCACGGCTGTCGATTATGCGGGTTTGGTGCAAGAATAGCGTGCGAAAGTGCGTTTTTACGTGGGTCGTCGTAGCCACCGACCAGTCCCCAAGGTGCCAAAGCATCGTTCGGTGTGCGGGTTGCAGCAAAAAGGCCACCACCGGCAGCGGCAAGGACAACACCCCCGCCTGTCAGTCTGAGAAAATTTCTACGGTTCATTTATCATCTCATTTGGTTCTATATTGTACTATATAGTACGATGTAGAACTAGTAAAGGGGATCTAAAGTAGTCTGAATTTATCGGTGTTGGGATTCAACTGTTTCGCTTTGTTGTGAAAAGCGGACGTCGGTACCGAACGCAGCATCTGGAAGTCTGGGCTCACAGCTGCCGTTCGCTGCAAGATGCATCAACGGCAGCGTTGGTCCGAAAGTGACCGAATGGTCGCTCAAAGTTCGCAACTCTGCAAAGCTCCATTCCTGCGCATTTCCGCCGTTCGGGCTGAAAGCAATATCGGT
>CAYZKE010000018.1:3444-16933 GCA_964478505.1 uncultured Loktanella sp. | reverse complement strand
ATGGAAAACGCGATCTTCGCGCGCGGGCTTCAGGCATTTCAGGAAGAATTGCGCAGCAACGGGTATACAATGCTGGTTGCAAGTACCAGCTACCAGCCGGACACCGAGGAAGAACAGATCAGGGCGCTTGTCGCGCGCGGGGCGGATGCGCTCTTGCTGATCGGGTATCACCGCGATCCCGCGATCTACGACTTTCTGGATGCGCAAGACGTGCCGGTTCTTTTGACATGGGCCTTTGATCCTGCGGCAACGCGGCCCTCGGTTGGCTTCAACAACAGTGCGGCCATGCAGGAGATGGCCAAAAACGTGATTGGCCTGGGACACCGGCGGTTGGCTTTGATCTCTGCGGAAACGGCGCAGAACGACCGCGCGTCCGCGCGATGTGACGGAATCAGACAAGCGATGACCGCCGCCGGGCTGGATGCGGACACTCTTAGCTTCGTGGAAACGAAATATGGTATCGACGAAGGGGCAGCAGCCTTTGATCAGGTTATGACCCATGACCCAAGGCCAACTGCGGTTTTTTGCGGCAACGATGTTTTGGCTGTCGGCGCGCTTAGACGTGCAAGGGAACGCGGGATTACGGTTCCGGGTGATGTCTCGATCGTCGGGTTCGATGATATCGAACTGGCCCAAGTGGTGTATCCGGCGCTGACAACGGTGCATGTGCCGCACCGTGAAATGGGCCGAAAGGCGGGGCAAGCCTTGGTCAAACACTTGCGGGACGGGACCGCGTTAGAGCCGATAGAGCTGCATACAAAGCTTGTCTTGAGAAACACGCTAGGGCCGCCCTAGACTCTCCGCGCAACTTTACCCAACAATGTGATAAAATTGGCAAGATTGACCAAAAAACGGCAACAGTGGCGCGCTCTGTCGTATTTTAAACAAAAATATGCCCTTTTCGCGACAATTTCTTTGCCCACCGCTGCCGCATTTGATAAGCTTGCTGCAACTATAAAGTGTAATTGGTGAAACCCGTGCTGCGTTATGATTTTCAGATGTACTCTGCGGATAGTGTTGCCGCGCACGCAAATGACGGAAAAGGCATTACAAGCCACGGTCATGCGCGCGCAAACAAAGTCGTCGCTTTTTTCCGGGATCCCACGACAACAGATGCTGTGACATCCGCACCGCCAATTGTGCGTCTCTTTCTCGAGGAGGCTGGTTTCGAACTCTCGGACACCGAAATAATGAAAGTCGAGGGCGGCGAGATGCCTTGTGACAAAGTGCTGCGACGCGCGCTTGCAGCGCAGTTGACGGCTGCATTGTCGAACCGTGCTCTAAAAAAGGCACTGGCCCGTGCGGCACAGGAGAGTGAGTTTGATGTGGCGGCTTTCATCGCGGCTGTGGTGAGCAAGAAGGCGCCAGAGGCTCAGCCAGAGGGCGAGGCACAGCAATGCAAAATTACCCCCCGAAGCCCGAGCCAGCTTCGCAAAGCAAGTTGCAGACACCGCGAACGTCCACGTTAGGCGTTCTGAACACTTCTGCGTGAATGGTGCGTCGTAGTGCTGCACGATCGAAAAGTTTTATTTGTAAAGATTTGGTGGATCCTGGGTCTGTTAAACCACAGTCGCACGTTACCTCGGTAAATCTCCTACTGTCTTTGTTTTATTGATGCTTATGTATCCAATTCGTATCAACTTATTTTACACTGTCTTTCCCAATCTCATGTTTTTTTGGCGGGACAAATGGTGGGACGCTCCGGAGCGGCAACACCTATGAGCAAACTGACAGTCAGATCCGTAGCCGCGAAGAACGAAACGGGGATGTATGGCGATGGTGGAGGCCTCTATCTCCGAGTGGGGCCGACCGGCTCGAAATCGCGGATCCTTCGCGCAATGGTCCACAAGAAGCGGCGAGAGCTTGGCCTTGGCTCGATTGAGCTGGTTTCGCTCGTGGAAGCGCGTGAGGCTGCTCAAGCTTACCGAAAGGTCGCGAGGTCCGGTGGTGTTTGAAGAACGACGCATTGCCGTTTGCATGAATGTAACAATATCTTCGCCTTTGGCCTCGAGAATGAGGTGAGTGTGCCCTTGCTTGAGGAGATATGCGACAGATATCTGGTACTCAACGAGCGCCTCATGCTGATCCGGTTTCTGTTCGGCAAAGTCATTGGGAATCACCTTCCATAGTAAACTCGGCCCACCGCGCTCTGTACCCTACGAAAAATCGTAATTTACGATATTTCGTAAAATAAACAAGAGCCTTTATATTTTAAATCAATAACTTATCGAACATCGGTACTTTGTTTTGCCCTCTTTAGAGCATCATATGCCCGTGCCATGCTTTCCTCAGCAAAGTCACACAAGGCGTGCGATGAGATGACCAAAGAAGACGTAACCGCCATGATCCTGTCTGCCAAAAAGAAGGCCGGACTAACATGGGAGGAAATCGCAAACAAGATCGGCATGTCGCCCGTCTGGACGCATTCCGCCGCCATGGGAATGAATGCCTTTCCCGTCAAAAAGGCTAAGCTGATGGTCAAAGTAATGGGCCTGCCGCAAGAGGCCGAAAGCCTGCTGGTGGAAAGTCCCACCAAAATCTGGGAACAGGCTGTGCCCACCGATCCTTGCATCTACCGCTTTTATGAAATCGTTGGCGTCTATGGTCCGACACTTAAGGCGTTGATCCAAGAGAAATTCGGTGACGGTATCATGTCCGCCATCGACTTCGACATGACCGTGACCCGGGTCGAGAGCCCCAAGGGTGACCGCGTGAAGGTCGAGATGTCGGGTAAATACCTTGGCTACAACAGTTGGTAAAATGATGATGCAGCATGACCTTCCAAGCGACATCGAATCCAGCCCCGTGTATGCCACAGGCAAAGCTGATGTGATCGTCAGCGGTGTTGCCCACAGCTACAACGCGGCGGATGGCGCGGTGCTATCTCGCATTGATCTGAACATCCGACCGGGTGAGGTCGTGGCGCTGATCGGACGATCAGGGTCGGGCAAATCAACGCTCTTGCATATTCTTGCAGGCTTGATCCAGCCTAGCCAAGGTGCTGTCCGCATCGGTGGCGTCAGGGTTCTGAAACCGTCGCCACGCTGGATCATGATGTTCCAGGCGCCTTCTTTGTTCCCGTGGATGACTGTCGCGCAAAACGCGGCCCTGGGCCTACGCTACAGCGGCCAGAACCAGGGTGTCGCAGAGCGCATTTCAGAGGTGTTGTCGCTGGTTGATCTGTCCGAGTTTGCAGATCGCAACGTGCAGGATCTGTCGGGTGGACAACAGCAGCGGGTGGCGCTGGCAAGGTCACTTGCTCCAAAACCGGAAGTACTGCTGCTTGATGAACCATTTTCAGCACTTGATATGTTTACGCGCCAGGCGATGCAGCAAGACGTGCGCGCCATTTCCAAGCGGCTGGGTCTCACCCTGATCCTTGTCACCCATGACGTGTCCGAGGCCGTGTTGATGGCGGACCGGGCTGTGTTTCTCAAGTCGGGCGTTGGCGTCATCGCCGAGGATTGCCCGGTCGATCTTGCAGATGCGGACCGCGATCTCGGCAGTTCCTCTTTCAAGGCTGAATTGGCCCGCCTCAACACCATTTATGCGACGATGCAATCGTCCTGAACTCAAAAGGAAAATCACGTTATGTCTGACACGCCCAAAGGTAATCACATTGACCTTCACGCCGCCTGCTGCGGCCATGACGGTGTGGATCACGACAAACGCCAGACGCTGGATTATCTGGCGTCGGGCGGTTTGACTGCTATGTTGGCCGGCTTTGCAGGCAGCTTGCCGTCTATGGCGCAAGCGCAGGACGACGATGTTGTCCGCATCGGTTACCTGCCAATCACAGACGCGACACCTTTGCTTGTGGCCCATGCCAAAGGTTTCTTTGCCGATGAAGGTCTTGAGGCTGAAAGACCGACTTTGATCCGTGGCTGGGCGCCCCTGATTGAGGGTTTCACATCGAACAAGTTCAACCTCGTGCATTTTCTCAAACCGATCCCCGTGTGGATGCGGTACAACAACGACTTTCCAGTGAAAATTATGGCGTGGGCGCATACCAACGGATCCGCCCTTGTGGTGGGTGGTCATACCGAGATCGCAGATTTCGCAGGCTTAGGGGGCAAGCAGGTTGCCGTGCCGTTTTGGTACTCGATGCACAATATCGTCCTGCAATATGCTTTGCGTGCTGCGGGAATCAAAGCTGTGATCAAGTCGCAGGATGAACCTTTGGCGGCTGACGAATGTAACCTGCAAGTCCTGCCCCCTCCCGATATGCCGCCAGCATTGGCCGCCCGCAAAATCGATGCCTATATCGTCGCAGAGCCGTTCAACGCCTTGGGCGAGCTCAGGGCCGGCGCGCGGATGTTGCGTTTCACCGGCGATATCTGGAAGAACCATCCATGCTGCGTGGTCTGCATGAATGAAGAAACCACGAACGCCAAACCTGAATGGACTCAAAAGGTCATGAACGCGGTTGTGCGCGGCGCGATATACGCCAGCCAGAACAAAGAAGAAGTGGCGCAACTGTTGTCCAAAGACGGTGAGGGCTATCTGCCCGCACCCGCCCCCGTCGTGACCCGCGCGATGACACTTTATGAAGATAACGCAGATTACATCGATAGTGGTGCCATCCAGAACCAAGCCGAGTTCCAGAATGGCCGGATTGATTTCCAACCGTGGCCCTATCCGTCAGCAACCAAATTGATTGTGGAAGCGATGTCAGACACCGTCGTCAGTGGTGACACCACGTTCCTTGCCGGTCTTGATGCTGATTTTGTGACACAGGATTTGGTGAACTACGACTTCGTCAAGACCGCGCTAGAGGCCAACCCTGAGTGGCTAAATGACCCGTCTGTTAATCCTGGTGATCCTTATGTGCGCGAGGAAATTCTGAAGCTATGACCGCCATAACCGACATTCCCAAAACCCGCGGTCGGCCTAATCTGGGCCGCTACCGGTGGCTTATGAATGCCGTCATCGGCATGACCGGGCTGCTTGTTTTGTGGTGGCTTGGTGGCCGGGCAGTGGCCAATGACCCTGACATGTTCGCCTTCGCCAGTTTTGCACCTGCACCTACAATGTCGCGCCTGTGGGTGATGGTAACATCTGGCGAAGTGCTGGAAATGGCGGGGCCGTCTTTGTACCGCGTGGGCTACGGGATGTTGATCGCCATCGTCCTTGGAGTGCCGATGGGCATCCTGATCGGGCGTATCGCGCAACTGCGCGAGATCACGAACATTCCATTCCAGTTCTTGCGGATGATTTCGCCTTTGTCGTGGATGCCCATCGCCGTGATGGGGTTCGATACCTGGGACGGCGCGATTGTGTTCTTGATTGCAGTCGCTGCGATCTGGCCTGTGCTTTTTGCCACGGCTGCCGGGGTGCGACGCATCGATCCTGCATGGATCAAAGTGGCGCGCAACCTTGGTGCCAACCCATGGCACATGCTGACCACAGTGATCCTGCCTGCGGTCGTCACCGATATCCTGACCGGCATCCGGCTCGCCCTTGGGGTCGCGTGGGTGGTGCTGGTGCCTGCCGAATACCTGGGCGTCACTTCAGGCCTTGGCTACGCCATAAACGATGCCCGCGACACACTTGAATATGACCGATTGTCAGCCACCGTTGTGGTGATTGGCGTCATCGGTTTCGCACTCGACACGCTGTGCCAGAAAGCAATTGGACGCCTTAACTGGACCCGCAGCGCCTAACTTCAATCAACCAGAGGAAAACACATGTCCGAACCTATTACAGCTCTGACTGGCTGTCTTGCCCCGATCGACAAGACAGGGCTTGAGACCCTGATCGAAAACGGCAAGGCCAATCCGGAAGTGATCAAGACACTGAAGTGCAAAACTGTGGCAGAAGGCAAGTTCCGCCATGCCAACTACATTCGCAATCTGCAGCCATACATTGTGGATGAACCGCCGGGCCTGCTTGGCGATGACACAGCGCCAAACCCCTCCGAGGCATCGCTGGCGGCACTTGGGTCCTGCGTTGCCGTTGGTCTGCACGCGAATGCGGTACATCGCGGTTTAACCGTGAACAAACTGGAACTGGAACTGGAAGGTGATCTGAACATAACCGCCGTCTGGGGCACAGGTGATCTGAACGAGGCCAAGCCCATCGGTTTCACTGATGTGCGCATCAAGGTTGATATGCAATGCGCAGACACGCCCAAGTCCGTCGTAGACGAGCTGGTGGCGCATGTCATCAAATACTCGCCTGTATTCAACACCTTCTCACGTCCTGTGAATATGGTTGCCGAAACAGCCTAACCATCCAAATCAAAGGAGATCGCAATGACATTACAGGAAAGAATAGCTGACACGCCAGCCATGCTGAACCGCGTTGATGCGGTCGCCTCATCGCAATTGAAATCCTTGGTCAGTGACATCGACGAAGGGCTTTACCCCGAAGGCATCATGCGTGCCTTCGGGGATGCGGGCGCCTACAGTCACCACGTCGGCGCTGACATCGACATGGGCAAAACGATCCAAGCGATCGCACGCGGAGCAGAGGAATGTATCTCAACCGCGTTCTGCATGTGGTGCCAAGACGCGCTGGCGTGGTATATCGCATCCTCCGACAACATAGGGCTGAAGGCGACGCTATTGCCCGAGGTCGCGGCAGGCAAAGCGCTTGGTGGGACGGGCCTGTCCAACCCGATGAAAACATTCTTCGGCATCGAGAAAATGCGCCTCAAAGGCACACGTACCCAAAACGGCTATACCGTGCGCGGATCGCTGCCTTGGGTATCCAACGTAGGAGAGGACGGCTATTTCGGGATTGTCTTCAGCGTCGAAGAAGAGGACAGCGTCAAGCACGTAATGGCCGTGGCGCGTGGAAATCTGGAGGGTGTAAAAACCGTTCTGGACCACGACTTCATGAGCATGGCAGGCACCGCAACCCGTTCGGTGCAATTCCGTGATGCGCTGATCGAAGACGCCTTTGTTCTTGCTGATCCCATCGATGGCTACCTGCAAAAAATCCGGCCCGGATTTGTGCTGATGCAAACTGGCATGGCGTTGGGTATGATCCGCAGTTCGATCAAACTGATGGAACAGGTGCGTGGTCAATTGGGCCACGTGAACAAATATCTCGAAAAGCAGCCCGAAGATTTCCAAGCGCTGCTGGACGAACTTGAGTCCGAGATCATGGATCTTGCCAAAACTCCGTATGACACGTCGATCCCCTATTTTCGGCGTGTCATTGCGGCGCGTCTGCGTGGTGGTGAAGCCTCAACCGAGGCGGCACATTTTGCCATGTTACATTGTGGTGCACGTGGGTTTGTCAGCAAAGGCGCGGCCCAAAGGCGGCTGCGCGAAAGCTATTTCATCGCGGTGGTGACACCCGCAACCAAACAACTTCGCAAAATGCTGGCCGAACTGCCGGTTGCCTAAAATTGGAAGGAAACACAATGTCGTCTGTTCTTATTTCCCCAGCAGAACTTGCCGCGATGCGTGCCGATGATATCGTCATCATCGATACACGTGCGCCCGAAAGTTTTACCGCTGGTCACATCGCCGGTGCAGTCAACCTGCATGACATCTTTACCTACTTGGCCACCTCAACTGCCGAAGGAATGGCCGAACTGACCCAGAAATTCGCTGATGCCTTTGGGGCTGCGGGGCTTGACGGAACCAAAACGGCCGTGATCTACGAACAGTCCATGAACACTGGCTTTGGCCAGTCTTGTCGTGGCTATTTCTTGCTGAGCTACTTGGGTTATCCGAACATCAAAGTCCTGCACGGCGGATTTGCAGCATGGGAGGCCGCCAAGATGCCCGTGACAACCAATGCACAGTCCCCCGCGCCCGCGACCTTTACCATTGATCCCGACGCAGCAGCGCTCATGTTGGACGTCGAAGATATGAAAGCGGCTCTCGATGATGCTGCTGTGACGCTCTTGGATGTGCGTGATGTGGACGAATGGATTGCGACCAGTTCTTCCCCCTATGGCCCTGATTTCTGCCCCCGCAAAGGACGTATCCCTGGGGCTAAATGGCTGGAATGGTACCGCATGATGAAACCAACCGCAGATGGCGCGATGATGAAATCCGCAGACGAGGTCATGGCGGAATGTGCAAGCGTCGGCATCACTGAAGACACACCCGTTTACATCTATTGCTTCAAAGGCGCGCGGGCGTCGAACACCTTTCTTGCGCTCAAAGAGGCCGGTGTAAAAGACGTGCGTATCTACTTTGGATCGTGGAATGAATGGTCACGCGACATGAGCCTGCCGATCGAAGAAGGCCGCCCCTTTGCCTGACACAAAAACGGTCGACTACTATTCCGCGCCAATGTCGGGTTATGCCTATCTTGGGCATGCCCGCCTCTTGGACATCGCAGCACAGGCAGGCGCAGAAATTGTCTATCACCCGCTTGATATGGCCAAGGTCTTTGCGGCAGCTGGGTCGTTGCCGCCCGCGAAATACCCGGCAGTGCGCCAACATCACCGCAAAGCCGACATGGCGCGTTGGGCGCAAAAACTGTCACTGCCGATCAATTCGACCCCAAAATTTTGGCCCGCCCCAATGCCCTTAGCTTGTCAGGTCATCGTGGCGGCCAAGTATCTGGGGCTTGATCAGGGCGCTGTCACTCAGGCCACCCTATCAGCGGTTTGGACACATGAGCTGAACATCGCGGATGCTGACGATATCGCTAGCGCGCTGAAGCAACAAGGCATCGCACCAGGTCCAATTCTTGGTGCGGCCAAAGAACCTAACATCGTTGCCGAAGCCGCTTTGGAAACATTCGATGCTGTTGAACGCGGAGTCTTTGGATCACCTACTTACGTTGTGGGTGAGGACTGGTTTTTCGGACAGGACAGATTGGCGTTCTTGGCGGAAAGACTAGGCGTCGTTGGCTTGATCTGAATCTCAGCTGACAATCGCAAATCATATTTCTGCTGTGTTCAATTCGCAAACTTACGCAAACGTTCACGTGTTCAGTGCCAATTTCTGAAACCGGGCTTTCAAAGCATTTCACAAATTTGGTCAAACGGGCTCAATGCTGCCCTTGGCCGACGTGTGAAAGTCGTAAGGGCCTGTTTTCGGACAAAAACTACATGTCGCCCGCCTCCGCGCTCTTAGCCACCTTGGTGGTCTGCCCAACCTGCGAAAGTTCGCTCTAGGTGTTTTGTCTCATTGGTGATAGCGGCCATTTGAAAATCTGCAGCATTCAACAATCTGAGCTCTCTGCCGCCGTTAGATCGGTTGCGGCCTTTTCGCATCAGTGGCGCACCTTCACCGACACAGACGGCCCACTATGACAAGCCTTCTGCATTGCAGCGAATGATTGTTCTTACGGAAACTGGTTCTTACCGCCTCGGAGAAAAAACTTCACCGCTATGGGGCGGCGTGAAGAGCAAACTTGGTGCTAGCTTTCTGCAAGTGCGAATGCCGCTTCCCAGCGTCCTGCGGCCAGATCAGACGGGCTGATGTAAAACTGGATATCACCGGCATAGATCAGCGGAACGATGGGGTCCTCTTCGGTGATCTGAAGAAGCATGTAGTTGTCCTCATTTTGCTCAGCTGCGTCCTGAATCCGCCAACCAGCACCAAAGATCTGATGGCGCGGTAGCTTTTGAACCCCGCAAAATTTCATATTGATAGTTTCGCGTATATCTTCTGGAAGCACGTTGAAGATTTCATCGGGTCCCCGCACCATTCCCAAAAGCGTATAGGTATAGATGTCGTCCAGTGATCGAAATGCGTGCTCTGCCCGGTAGATGCCTGAAAGCTGTATCTTGCCATTGTTTGTGGGCCGGAACGGGTCAACCTCTGCGAAGAAAGCCTCGAGTTGTGCGATATCCTCTTCCTGCATCTGCTTCCATGGTGGAAGGGTGTCGGCCCAGTCTGAAACCTGTTGAACATAGCCTCGAAACGCTGCATCCACATTTCCAGATGTATCTGCAACATTGCGCAAGGATATCGCAAACCGCCGCGCCGCATCCCCGAAACGCAAGCCCTCGACACCGCGTTGTGCGACAAGCTGACTATAGCTGAACCAATTGCGGCCCGAGACATCGAAGCGCGTTTCGATTTCGGACTCAATGGACTTAAGATCGTCAGGGTCCTGTGCCTTGATCGCGACAAAGTCCACCGGCCAATGCGGAAGGGTGTTGGGAACCTCTTCAGGTGAGATACCCATCGTCAAAGTCTCGTTTCCGATCATGATGCCGACGGGTCCCAGGTCACTTGGTGGTTGGGTCGGTCCTGCCGATCCGGTGGGCAAATACAAGACGCGTCCAGTCAAGGTACCCGGCACTGATTTTATGAAAAAGGCAAGGCTGCCCGACGTCGGCAAAACGGTAGGTTCAGACATTGCGGCAAGATCAGAAAGGTCAAATTGCGCAATAAAAAACATCGGCGCGCCTTCACTGTCGCGCGGCCAAGGGGTGCCACCCAGATGGGGCAATCCGCCTATCCAGTTTTTTCCACCCGCGCGAAAGGCGGGCGTGCGTGGTTTGAGTGTGACCAGAATTGGTTGCTGTGAGAACTTGGAGGCGTTTGCTCCATACCTGCCAGCCTTTGTATTTGAACGAGCCGGATTTAGATCGGCGTTTTTGCCTCGCTTCTTAGCTTTCGAGAAAAAGGCCCTCGCAACCAGGACGACAACGAGCAGCCCCAACAAGATCAAAATGCCCATGATCACAAGGCCCAAAAAACTGAACACTTGTCCTGCTCCAAGTATGCCCGTTTCCATTGCGATGTAAAACGACAGAGCACCAACGATAAGAACATACCCTAGTAATTCTTTCATCGTTTCAAATCCAAGTCGTTGTCTAAATCTAAACCTTCAAACCATTACGGCCATCTTATGACACTGAGACTATAGTCGAAATCACTCACCGTGGAAGTTCCAATTTGCATGTCCATGTGGAGATGGTCGAGATGTTTCGTGACAGTACCAGATAGACAAACCAAGACGAATCTACCGTGCTTTACAGATGATTGTTGAAGGTCCGCAAAGTCCCGCTTAGCGGTCATCTGTGCAGCACGCAGCGAACTTCCGTTATCCGCCCTTCTGGCCAGGCTTGCATGGCTGGCTATTGGTGGAACACAAACAAAAAAACCAAAATTGAGCGAGGGGGAGTCCACTACCAATTCCGACCGGCCGTTTTTTGGGGCACCCCCTCCCTTCTAGAGAGACCTCGCCCCCAGTTTCAGGGAGCCGAGGTCGAACTGCATGAGCGCTGCGGTGACTCGTCGAAGAAGAGATGGTCCAAGGATACGCCGATTTGCTCGCGAAATTGCAAGACTTCAGCAATGGGAGCGTCATCGCCTTCCTGCAGATGCATTGGAGCTGGAACCTCATGTTGCACGGCATTGTCGGCAATACGCTTGCGGGCGAGTTCCAGTGTCGTGTGGGATTCGGATGGGCCTATTGCTCAGTATCTTTTGTTTTCGTGCCGATCTCGACAGTTGTTATGGAAGGACGAAGAGTGAAGCCAAAGCGAGCCAGAATAAATGCTAACGGTGGGATAAATGGTGGGACGGATCTAATCTCGATCCAAAAGTCACTTATTTAACAACGGGTTAGAATAAGTGATTTGGTGGAGCCTAGGGGAGTCGAACCCCTGACCTCTTGCATGCCATGCAAGCGCTCTCCCAACTGAGCTAAGGCCCCAACTTAACAGCTTGCGCTGATTGCCGCTGTCTATGCAGCGATCCGGGCGAGATCAAGAGAAAATCGCGCCCGGTGCAGTCAATTTAATCGTCGTCGTTCGTGGTCACATCAGCGAGTTCGTCAAGCGAGACCGTATCGTCGTCGTCATCGTCTTCCAGAACATCGTCACCGAGATCGACATCGTCATCATCGTCGTCATCAAGAACCAGATCATCGTCTTCTTCGACGTCCTTCATCTTGGCGGTTTGCGCATCCTCGGCATCCGCAACCATTGTACGGGTCTTGGATGTGTCAACGGTGACTTCATTGCCGGTATACGGGCTAATGATTGGCGTCGCGTTCAGGTCGTAAAAGCGTTTGCCGGTTTCGGGGCAAAGGCGCTTTGTGCCCCACTCTTCCTTAGGCATAGGCTATCCCTTCAAAAATCTCTGTCTTCCCTTGCGGGTGATCGGTGCCAACTGCCATAAGCGAGGGGCTGTGTCAAAGCCTTTGGCACTTGAAAACCAAGAAGGTGGATATGGGCCGTCACACCCTGAAAGGCAACCCCCCGATCGAGGTGGTTTTGCGCCGTTCTATACGCGCCAAGCGTCTGTCGTTGCGTGTTTCGCGTCTGGATGGCCGTGTGACGCTGACGTTGCCACGTTTTGCGCCCGAGCGTGAGGGAATCGCTTTCTTGCGCGCCAAAGAACCCTGGCTGCGCGACCACCTTGCGGATATGCGCCCCGCGATGGTGGCCCAAATTGGCCAGAGTGTGCCGGTGCGCGGGGAGGCAATGCCCATTGTCGAGAGTGCCGGCAAGCGTGCGCGTATCCTTGAGGATCGTATTGAGGTCACTGCGGGTGCACGTGCCGCGGCGCAGACCAAGGCCCTGTTGCGCCACGCTGCACGTGACGCGCTTGCGCAGGCCTCGGACCGCTATGCGCAGCAAGTAGGTAAATCTTATACGCGCCTCTCGATCCGCGACACACGGTCACGCTGGGGGTCTTGTTCAAGCACAGGGGTGTTAATGTATTCTTGGCGGTTGATCATGGCCCCGCCTGCTGTGCTTGACTATGTGGCGGCGCATGAGGTCGCCCATCTGGTCGAAATGAACCATCAACCGGCATTCTGGTCTGTTGTTGAAAAACTCTGCCCTGACTATGATCATCAAAGGCAATGGCTGCGCAATGAGGGCGACAAGCTGCACCGCATTGTTTTCGACGATTGACCAATCGGCCTTTCGTGATCACAAAAGGCCAATGATGATTCAGCCACGTCCCCAAGATAATACAACTGCCGCACATGAGCGGGTGTATCGCGCGTTGCGGGCGCGGATCATGCACGGGGAAATCGCACCGGGTGAGGCCCTTACGCTGCGGGGTATCGGCAAGAGCTATGATGTCTCAATGACCCCTGCGCGCGAGGCTGTGCGCCGGTTGGTTGCCGAAGGTGCGTTGTTCCTGTCGTCGTCGGGTCGTGTGTCGACACCGGAACTCTCAAACGAGCGGATTGAAGAGTTGGCCACCTTGCGCGCCTTGCTTGAAGCCGAGCTTGCATCACGCGCTTTGCCGCGGGCGCATTTTGCGCTGATCGAACGGCTTGAGACCATCAATCAGGGCTTTCACCAGATAATCGCACGCCATGATGCGACGGGCTATATCCGCCTGAACCTCGAATTCCATCGCACGCTTTATCTGCGCGCCCAGGCCCCAGCGATGTTGGCGATGACAGAGACTGTTTGGCTGCAATTGGGACCAACCATGCGGTCGCTTTACGGGCGGCTGAACCGCACCGATCCTCCGGCACATCACAAACTGATCCTTGCAGCCCTTAAGGCCGGTGACGAGCCGGGTTTGCGCTTGGCCGTGCGCGCCGATTCGACCCAAGGTTTGCGGATGCTGAAGGGTTAGGTTCCGTAGATATC
>CAYZKE010000018.1:0-3344 GCA_964478505.1 uncultured Loktanella sp. | reverse complement strand
TTCGATGCAACAATCCCGTCGCATTTGCCGACATAGCACATTGCAGTCAGGATGCGCTGCGTCGCCTTTTTGCGCATCGGTGCGGTGGGGTCGAGACCGAGCAACGATTTCATGCGCCGCCAGATAACGGCGATGAGAGCAAGGCTGACTGCAACCCAGATACTATAATTCTGAATGGTCCGTTGTAGGCTGTTTCGCGCGACAGAAGGCAGGCTCGCGTCAATCAAATTCAATGACTGCGCCGTTTCCATTTGCTGCGGGCTGAAGGGCCGCTCGATCTGTCCTGTGCAACGGTCGGTGGACAGAACATAGCCAAGGATGTTGCTGGAAACCGTATATCCTAAGATCCGGATATCTCGTGTTTCATGGCAAAGCGACAGGGGTCCGCCATTAGGGGCGTTGATATCGGTGCCCGCGACGTACTCCAGATCGGAAAAAAAACCAGAGTTCGCTGTCCATGCCTGCGCTGGACCAGTGATGAGTAAACTCAAGAAGAGGGCAACAATGAAACGCTTCATGCGGTATTCTCGGACTCACTATTAACGGTCGCCGCTATCAAGGCAGAAAACGACCGCAGTTGTCCCTGTTATCTCTCTGAAAACCCCCGAAAAGCAAGTAATTGCGCGCCCAATGTGCTGTTTTTGCAGCAAGTGTTCTCTGAGTGCAGCTAAAACTGCCTGCCTAGGAACCGTCCCCAATCTGGACCGGGACTGGCATGGACCGGCACAAAAGGCCGGTCCAGTCCGAAAAATCTAGGCGTGTATCGCGCCGTCACCGCATGCAAGGGCGGCTTCGCGGACGGCCTCGGAGTAGGTGGGGTGGGCATGGCAGGTCCGTGCGAGATCCTCGGCAGCGGCACCGAATTCCATGGCAACGCAGATCTCGTGGATCAGGTCACCCGCCATCGGACCGATAATATGCGCACCAAGCACACGGTCGGTCGTTGCATCCACAAGGATTTTCACGAAACCGTCGCCTGCAAAATTGGCCTTGGCGCGGGCGTTGCCCATGAAGGGGAATTTCCCAACCTTGTATTTACGCCCTTGTTCTTTCAGGGTTTCTTCGGTCTCGCCTACATTTGCCACCTCAGGGTGGGTGTAGATCACGCCGGGGATGACGCCGTAGTTCACATGCGGATGCTGACCGGCGATACCTTCGGCGACAGCCATGCCTTCGTCTTCGGCTTTATGGGCCAGCATCGGCCCTGCGATGGTGTCGCCGATCGCGTAGATGCCTGCGACATTGGTCGCATATTTGCTGTCAGTCTTGATCTGGCCACGCTCGGACATCTCTACTCCCAACTCTGCCAGACCCAGCCCCTTGGTATAGGGTTTGCGGCCTGTGGCGACCAGAACAGTATCCGCTGTCAGCGTATGTTCGCTGTCGTCCTTGCGCAGTTTATAGGTGACCGTGGCCTTGTTGTTTTTGACTTCGACACCCTGAACGGCGGCACCAAGGGTGAATTTTAGCCCCTGTTTCGTAAGCATTTTCTGGAACTGACGCGCGATTTCCTTGTCCATGCCGGGGGTGATGGCATCGAGGAATTCGACCACCTCGACCTCGGCACCCAGACGGGCATAGACAGAACCGAGCTCAAGCCCGATCACACCGGCGCCGATCACGACCAGTTTCTTTGGGATCTTGGCCAGCTCCAGTGCGCCGGTGGATGTGACAACAGTTTTCTCGTCAACTTCTACACCGGGGAGGGATGCGGCCTCGGACCCTGATGCGATGACGATATGTTTGGCCTCGTGGACCTCGTCACCGACTTTGACTTTGCCCGCTTCGGGGATTGTGCCCCAGCCTTTGAGCCAGTCTACCTTGTTCTTTTTGAACAGAAATTCGATGCCGCCGGTGTTTTGCGCAATCGTATCGGCCTTGTAGGATAGCATCTGTTTCCAATCGACCGAAGGCGCTTTGCCTTTCAGACCCATGGTCGCAAAATTATGCTCGGCTTCGTGCAGCATATGGGTTGCGTGCAGCATCGCCTTGGACGGGATGCAGCCCACGTTCAGGCAGGTGCCGCCCAGCGTTTCACGGCCTTCGACGCAAGCCACCTTCATGCCCAATTGGGCACAGCGAATTGCACAAACATAGCCGCCGGGACCGGCGCCGATTACGATGACGTCATAGCTGGACATGGGGTCTCCTTTAGGGTGTCACAGGGCGTACACAGCGCGTACACAACCTGTACATACAAATTGTCATATCAGGGCTGACACTATCATCAGCATGGTTGAGGTGAACCCCACAAACCAAATTATTGACCGCCACGGTGTCAGGCCGAAGTAATAGGCGGGGACATAGAGGACGCGGGCGACAAGGTAGGTCCACGCGCAGATGGCGGAAAATCCGGTGCCTTTGTCGCCAAGGGTGATGACGACGACAGCGATGGTGAAGAGGATCAGTGCCTCGAAATGGTTGTTGAGGGCACGGAAAAGGCGTGCGGTCTTATCGCTCACCTGTTCGACCAGGGGTTTGCCCAGGCGGCTCGCATCCCGTGGTGACATGGTTTTGCCGGGGCCTAGTTCGAGATTGGCGGGGATCGCCATCAGCACGAACTGCACACCTTGCAGGAGGGCGGCGAGCGCGAGAACGGTGAGTTCGGGGGTCATCATTGGTCTTCCTCTTTTGTATCCGGCACCGCTTTGCGTTGTCTCACAAATATAACTAACGCTGGAATCCAGCCGATGACCGCGCCAAGCAATATCAACCGAGAGCCAATCGCGCTTGTCACATCATTGACCGCGATGGGAGATAGAAGCAAACAAACGCCCCAGACGATCAACCACCAGCGGATTTTTTGCTGTGGCGTGGCAAAGTTCTTTGCCACCCACTTTTCCCATGGCGTTGGTTCGTTGTCGGTCATGATGTCACGCCGTCCAGGGTTTGACCCGGGACCTCTGGTTTGTTTTCTGAGGGAGGCCCCGGATTAGGTCAGGGGCTGCGTTCCTCTGGCTGCGGTCCATCGCGTCAGAACAGTGGCAGGATCATCATGGCCAATCCTGCAAGTGATGCAAAAAAGGCGACCGAGCGGACCAGTGGAATGCCAGAGGCATAGGCGGGAATATAGGCGACACGCGCCCAGAACCAGATCGCGGCACCAAGGGCGGAGGTGGCGGTGCCCATCTCGGTCACGGCGAGGGTCAGTGCAAGTGCAATGAAGGCCGGCAAGGTTTCCAGATAGTTGCGCAAGGCGCGCTGGATGCGTCCTGCGATCGCATTTTGCTCACGGTCTTCATCCTGCGGCCCCAACGCCCAGCCAAGGCCTTTGCTGAGATCGCTGAACGTGGCCTGCACGAGGACATGCACAACGAGGAGGATGACGCCGTAGACGAGGTATT